>MWYU01000699.1 GCA_002050375.1 Chitinophagales bacterium 62-2 | reverse complement strand
GTATGAGGAACAACAAAAATACTTACCCACTTTTTCTACTGCCGCCAATGTTAGGAAGAAACGCGGTTAATAAACCTATTAACGGCAAAAAAGCACAAACTTTAAACACATATTGAATGCTTGTTTGGTCTGCCAGCGCACCTAATAATGCTGAACCCACGCCACCCATGCCAAAAGCAAAGCCAAAAAATAATCCTGCAATCATCCCTACTTTTCCCGGTATTAAATCCTGGGCATACACTAAAATAGCAGAGAAAGCTGAGGCCAGAATAAATCCGATAAATACCGTAAGCACCGCTGTAAAAAACAGTGAGGCATGTGGAAGCATTAAAGTAAATGGAGCTGCGCCAAGAATAGAAAACCAGATAACATATTTTCGCCCGAATTTATCTCCTAAAGGGCCACCCAATAAAGTACCTGCAGCTACTGAAGCTAAAAAAACAAAAAGATATAACTGAGAACTTTGAACAGAAATATGAAACTTATCAATAAGAAAAAAAGTATAATAGCTTGAAATGCAGGCCAGGTAAAAATATTTTGAAAATACAAGGACTAACAAAATAATGATAGAAGCTGTTATTCTTGCCTGTGATAATTTTGGATGACCTGTTAAATGTTTAGCATTGCTTTTTACTTTTATCCTGTGCGTATTTTGGCTGTACCATTTACCTATGGTAATTAAAACAGCAATTGCAAGCAAAGCCAATAAAGAAAACCAAAGAATGCTAGCTTGTCCGAATGGAACAATAATCAGCGCTGCAAGTAAGGGTCCCATAGCACTGCCTGCATTACCACCTACCTGGAAAATAGATTGTGCGAGCCCTTTCTTTCCACCTGATGCCATAAATGCAACTTTAGAAGCTTCGGGATGAAAAATGGATGATCCCAAGCCTACCAAAGCAACCGCCAATAATAAAATACCAAAGCTTGCGGCTAAAGAAAGAACAATGAGACCAATAAGCGTAAAGCTCATTCCTAAAGCAAGCGAAAAAGGTTGTGGGTTCCTGTCAGTATAAAAGCCTACAAATGGTTGAAGCAACGACGCAGCCAGTTGAAAAGTAAGTGTAATAAGACCTACCTGTGAGAAAGTTAAGTGATAATTATTTTTAACCAAAGGGTAAATAGAAGGTATCAGTGACTGAATGGTATCGTTTAACAAATGAGAAAAACTAATGCTTAGTAAGATGGAGAAAACCGTCCCTTCTGTAATAGTTTTATTTAATCCTGCTCTTTCTTCTGTAATTCCATTTTTCATGCTTCGTTATAATAGGTTGCAAAGGTACTATCGGGCATTATTTTTTTAATGCCCTTTAATACTTTTACAAAAAACAATCTACAAAAGAGAAACACCGTGTATGGAAAAAAAGCAAACAGTGCTAAACGATAAACTACATTGGTATAAGGATGCCGTTATATACGAGCTGCACATAAAGGCTTTTAATGATGGCAACGACGATGGTATTGGAGATTTTAAAGGGTTGCTTGAAAAACTCGATTATTTGCAGGAACTCGGTATTACCGCTATTTGGGTACTTCCATTTTATCCGTCTCCGTTAAGAGACGATGGTTACGATATCGCCGATTATTACAACATCAACCCTTCTTACGGTGATATTGAACAGTTTAAAGAATTCTTAGATGAAGCCCATCGGCGTAATCTAAAAGTAATTACTGAGCTTGTTATTAATCATACTTCCGATCAGCATCCATGGTTTCAGGGGGCACGAAGAGCGACGAAAGGTTCGCCCGAAAGAGAATACTATGTTTGGACTGATGATCCTCAGCAATATAAGGATGTCCGCATCATTTTCCAGGATTTTGAAGCCAGCAACTGGACATGGGATCCCGTAGCTCAACAATATTACTGGCATCGCTTTTTTCATCACCAGCCCGATCTTAATTACGACAGCGCTTTAGTTCAGGAAGAGATATTTAAAATTTTAGATTACTGGTGCGCAATGGGCGTTGATGGTTTCAGGCTTGATGCTGTGCCTTATCTTTTTGAGCGCGAAGGAACAAATGGCGAAAACCTGCCTGAAACACATGCTTTTCTTAAAAAACTTAGAAAGCATATTGACAGCAGTTTTCCTTCAACTGTATTTCTTGCCGAAGCTAATATGTGGCCCGAAGATTCTGCTTCATATTTCGGGGATGGAGATGAATGCCACATGAACTATCACTTCCCCATTATGCCGCGAATGTTTATGTCGGTGCAAATGGAGGACCGTTACCCCGTTACAGATATTTTCGATCAAACCCCTGCCATTCCTGAGACCTGCCAATGGGCAATCTTCCTTAGAAACCACGACGAACTTACCCTTGAAATGGTAACCGACGAAGAAAGAGATTATATGTATAAGGTTTACGCAAAAGACCCAAAAGCAAAAATAAACCTTGGCATCCGCCACCGCTTAGCGCCGCTGATGGAAAACAACCGACGGAAGATAGAATTGATGAACTCGCTGTTGTTTTCGCTGGCGGGAACACCTGTAATTTATTATGGAGACGAAATAGGAATGGGCGACAACTATTACCTCGGCGATCGTGACGGTGTTCGTACACCGATGCAATGGTCGCCGGACAGAAATGCCGGTTTCTCGCTGGCAAATCCCCAAAAGCTTTATTTGCCACTTATTCTCGATCCTGAGTATCATTACGAAGCCGTAAATGTAGAAGCGCAATGGAGAAACCCATCATCATTGCTCTGGTTTATGAAGAACATTATAACAATGCGCAAAAAATACAAAGCATTTGGCAGGGGCGATCAGAAGTTTATTAATCTTGCCAATCCGAAGGTGCTTTCCTTTACCCGCACATACGAAGACGAAACTATTTTAGTGGTCGTAAACTTATCACGGTATTCGCAGGCTGCAGAAATTGACCTCAGGAACTACAAAGGTTATGTGCCTGTAGAGGTTTTTAGTAAGAACAAGTTTCCTGTTATTAGAGAAGATCCGTATTTTTTTACGCTGAGTGCTTATGCATACCAATGGTTCGCACTGCAAAAAGTAAGTGCAGCAACAAACGATAAAACAGAGTTACCTCTTCTGCATATCAACGATTGGAACGAGGGATTGAAAGACACTTTTATTGAAGAACTTGAAAGTAATGTGTTACCGGCTTATCTGCAGCAAAACAGGTGGTTTACAGGGAAAGGATGTACTATTTATGAGATACAGGTTACGAGTCTATTTAGCGTGCAGGTAAATGAAATGAATTCCTACTTTCTACTGCTGGAGGTTCACTACGAAAACGGTTTGCCCGAAACATACCAGTTACCTGTAACCTTAACACAGGAGGAGTTCGCGAACACGTTAATGGAAACAAGTCCACAAGCCGTTATAGCACGTGTACAATCGGGAGAAGAAGAACAACTTCTTTGTGATGCCCTTTATATTCCGGAATTTCAAAAAGCAATTATAGTTAATATGGCTAACGGCCATACTATTCGCCTGAAAGATTCTGAAGTTATTTTTAATGCAGATGAAGAGGTGAAAAAACATATAAATGGAAGCCCGGAAGTAAAATCAAGGATACTTCCTGTAGAAGACACTAATACCTCCATTGGCTACGACAATTCTTTCTTTCTTAAAATCTACCGCAAGGTAGACAGGGCTGTAAACCCCGATGTAGAAATTACCCGCTTTTTAACAGAGCAGGCAAAGTTTGCACAGGTACCGCAATTTTTAGGCGAAATAGTATGGAAAGATCAAAAAGATATCATCGTTTTGGGAATGCTGCAGGTAATGGTTGAATATCACGGCAACGGCAGAACTTATATGTTCGAAAGGCTTAATAATCTTCATGAAAGAATTACTGCCCGCCAGCAACATCCTTCTTACCAGCTCAAAAAAAGCCTTATTGAACCGGTTGATTTTGACCAGGTACCTGAAGACTTAAAGGAATTTGTTGGAGGAACCGTTGCAGAAGGTGCCCGTTTATTAGGCATACGTACAGGCGAAATGCATAAAGCGCTTGCTTCGGTTACAGGCCTTGTTGACTTCAAACCTGAAGAATTTTCATTGCATTATCAGCGTTCTTTATTCGCGGGCTTACAATCGCTTGTAAGGGCAACCTTTCAAAACCTGGAACGTAATCTTTCCACACTTTCTGCTGAAGTAAGGCAACCGGCAGAGGAAATTCTGGGCAAAAAGGAAGATGTTCTAAGTATTCTAAAGACGATCTACACAAAGAAATTTGATACAACTAAAATCCGCATTCACGGGAACTACCACCTGAGAAAAGTGCTGTTTACCGGAAAAGATATTGCTATACTTGATTTTGGTGGCGACCCTACCCGTAGCTATAGCGAACGACGGTTGAAGCGCTCGCCATTACGCGATGTTGCAGGAATGATACGCTCCTTCCATTATGCAGCATACGAAGGATTCTTGCTTAAGCAAAAAGACGAAATAAATAAATTGTTACCGTTCGCAGAGCTTTGGACACATTATGTTTCGGGATATTTTGTGCATGCATACCTGCAAACCGTAGATGGAAGTACTTTTATTCCTAAAGAGAAGAATGACCTGAACGTGATGTTGCAAACCTATTTACTCGAGAAGGCAATATACAGTTTGAACTACGAACTGGACAACCGTCAGGATTTGGTAATAATTCCGCTACGTTTAATACAGACAAGTTTAAAATAGCAATCGAAGTAAAGCGTTATTCCACCATAAAACAACACATCAGGTTGCTAATTAATAAAGTCTCTGCCGATTTGAAATAAGTGTCGTTGACTATGCGTGTTATTGTGGCAAACTTATCATGGTTATTGAAGCGCCTGCATCTTTAACGCATCTTAATCTCGATCCCTGCTGCCGCTAAGAAAAATCAGAACATATTGTAATAAAGTAACAAGAGAAGCAATGGCTGCAACTACGTAAGTCATAGCCGCCCACTTTAAAGCATCTTTCGCTTTTTCGTGCTCTTCGCCAATAGCCACCTGCTTGTTTTCTAACCAGGCTAAAGCACGCCTGCTTGCATCAAATTCTACAGGCAGGGTTACAAAGGCAAAAAGAGTAGTTAGGGCAAATAGACCAATTCCAAAAAGTAATAGCCCGGGAAATGCCTGCATCAATAAAAGACCCCCAAGTAATACCCATTGCACCATGTTGCTACTAAATTGTACAACCGGTACAAGTTTACTGCGCATCATTAACCACTGGTATGCTGTGGCGTGTTGAACCGCGTGGCCGCACTCATGAGCTGCAACTGCTGCCGAAGCTATATTGATGCCGCTGTAAACTTCAGGACTAAGGTTCACTGTTTTTTTTGTTGGGTCGTAATGGTCGGTTAAATGACCTTCAACAGAAACTACCTGTACATCATAAATTCCATTATCCCGCAACATTTTTTCAGCAACTTCTCTTCCTGACAATCCAACCCGCAAACGCATTTGGCTATAGGCGGAGAATTTATTTTTTAACCTTGCCGAAACCAAAAAGCTAATTCCAACAAATATTAAAGAAACAAGGAATATTGAGTTCATATTATTTTTAATTTTTTAATACTTTTTTAATGCAATTTATCTACCAATTTATCCAGTAAGCAGGTTAAAGCATAGTTTTAAATTAAAAAAAGACAACCTGTCATTTTTTTGTAATATAACAATTACAAAAAGGCCATTTTGGCTTTTTGAATTCATAATTTGCTATTGTCTGTAAAGCACTATGAGAAGTATAAGTTATTAAAACAGTGAGAGTTAAGTAAAACTAACCGTATAATTGTTGGGTTAAAAGTTATTCACACGACTAAAAATTAATTTTGAAATGTTAGCCATATTTGTAATTTAGTGGCAGAATTTAATGGGTTAGTAAGTAAACTGGGTCGGCATTCTTGCTGACCCTTTTAATTTCTGCAAATTCCTGATTTTATTTTTTAGACATCGTATATACTAATAATGTCCATTCTTTCTATAATAATTATTGCTGGCTCAAATTAATTTTGGGTATGTTATCAATCAGTATTTATCGCTCCATCTTTGTCAATTTAATGATGCATAAACAGGATTGACTTTTTAACTATGACCAAAATAAAAACAGCTTACTTCTGTAGTAATTGTGGTTATGAAAGTACCAAGTGGTTAGGCAAATGTCCTTCATGCAATACGTGGAATACATTTGTTGAAGAAGTTATAAGTAAAGGCAGCGAAAAAAATGATAACGGCTGGAAAGACTTTCATAATAGCAAACGAAGTTCCAAAACAATTTTATTGAATGATGTATCAACTACTAAAGAACATCGTTTACTTACAACAGATGATGAATTAAACCGGGTACTTGGTGGTGGCATCGTTCCGGGAAGTATCGTGTTGGTTTCGGGTGAGCCTGGCATAGGCAAAAGCACTTTGTTTTTGCAGGTAGGCTTACATCTTAATAACATAACAACTCTTTATATCAGTGGCGAAGAAAGTGAACAGCAAATTAAGATGCGTGCCGACAGGCTAAAGCAATCGAATGAAAATTTTTACCTGTTAACAGAAACAGCAACTGACACTATATTTCAAGAGATAAAAAAGATAAGGCCGCAATTAGTTATTGTAGATTCAATACAAACGCTTCAATCAAATTTTATAGAGTCTTCACCAGGCAGCGTGTCGCAAATAAGAGAGTGTGCTGCCGAACTTCAAAGGTTTGCAAAGGAAACAAATACACCTGTATTTTTAATAGGGCACATTACAAAAGATGGAAGCATTGCAGGGCCAAAAATACTTGAACACATGGTTGATACAGTTCTGCAGTTTGAAGGGGACAGGCATTATGCGTACCGAATTTTAAGAACACTTAAAAATCGTTTCGGCAGTACATCCGAATTAGGTATTTATGAAATGACCTCAGACGGAATGAGAAGCGTTACTAATCCTTCTGAAATACTAATTACGCAAAAAGAAGAACAGCTTAGCGGCAGCGCCATTGCTGCAACACTTGAGGGTTTGCGGCCCTTATTAATAGAAGTGCAGGCATTGGTTACTCAAAGTGTTTACGGTACACCGCAACGAACAGTTAGCGGCTTCGACTTAAGGAGACTGCAATTATTGTTAGCTGTTCTGGAAAAGCGCGGAGGCTTTCATTTTGGAGTGAAAGACGTTTTTATAAACATAGCAGGCGGCCTAAAAGTAGAAGATCCTTCTATTGACCTTGCTGTTATTTGTGCTTTGCTAAGCAGTTTTGAAGATGTTCCCCTTGCGCAAAACATTTGCTTTGCCGGCGAAGTTGGATTAAATGGAGAGATAAGAGCTGTCAACCGGATTGAACAACGGATTGCTGAAGCTGAAAAGTTAGGCTTTGAAAAAATGATTGTATCTAAGTATAATAAAAAGGGATTTGATAAGCACTCCACCGGCATTAGCATAATTCCTGTTGGGCAGGTGCAGGAAGTTTACCAGGCATTGTTTTAAAGGTGGGGCAAGAGTTAACCGATGACAGTTGACCGATGACAGATTGTAGATTCATAGGTTATAGCAAACGGCAAAACGGTAATCTTAATTGCATCTTTTCACCTTTTATATTTTAATAATTCTGTGTCTGTCCTCATAAAGTCTGACATCTAACATTTAACTTCCGTCAACTGTCATCCGTTTACTATTACCCTTCAACTGTCATCACTCAAACCATCATGCAAACTATTCAATCATCTTTTAGTGATCTGCTGCATCTCTTCTTTCCGCATATATGTGCAGGGTGTGGAACTGATACACTAGACCAGGAACAGATGCTTTGCCTGCATTGCCTTAATAATCTTCCTTCAACTAACTTTTTCGATCAACCTAACAATCCTGTCGAACAGGTTTTTTATGGACGAATACCGGTTGAAAATGCAGCAGCAGGTTATTTCTTTACGAAAGACTCGTTGTTACAAAATCTCATCATTCAGTTAAAGTATAGGGGCAACAAAGCAATTGGGTTTTACTTAGGAAGGTTGCTTGGAAATTATTTAAACGACAGTTCACGCTTTACCAATGTAGATGCATTGGTGCCGTTACCTTTAAATCCACGCCGCGAAAAGAAGCGGGGCTACAACCAGGCAACTGCATTATGCAATGGAATATTGGCAGTATGGAACAAACCCGTTATTGATAAAAATGTAATAAGAAAAGTGTACACCGAAACACAAACACATAAAGGCAGAATAAGCCGTTGGGAAAACATGGACGGCATTTTTGCCGTTAAGAATCCTGCTGAGCTCGAAAACAAACACATATTACTGATTGACGATGTAGTTACAACCGGCGCCACTCTTGAAGCCTGCGGATCGGAAATTTTAAAAATTAACGGTACCACACTCAGCATAGCTACCCTCGCTTACACCATCTAAACCTTTTTCCTTTACTTTTATACGATGAAAAGCTTGATCTCGGGGGTCTCTGTTTTGCTTCTTTTTGCTTGCGCTTTATCGTGCCGTAAAACTTCTTTTATTCAAAGCGCTGATGCTCTCGTCAACACTTCTGCCGATACGCTTCATTTTGATACTGTTTTTACAACTACCGGTTCCATTACAAAGTCTTTTAAAATTTTCAATCGCAACGATCAAAAACTTCGGTTATCAAATGTTAAGCTTATGGGCGCAGCCTCTTCGGCATTTAAATTAAATGTTGATGGAACCGCAGGTGTAGATTTCAACAACATCGAAATTGCGCCTAATGATAGTATATATGTTTTTGTTTCAGTTACCATTAGTCAAAATTCCACCAGTCTTCCCTATATAGTACAAGACAGTATTCTTATAAATTATAACGGCAACAATAAGTATGTACAATTAGATGCTTTTGGGCAAAACGCAAACTTTTTAAGAAACAGCAGAATTACCCGCAACACCACCTGGATCAATAATGATTTGCCGTATGTAATATTAGGAAGTGTATTGGTTGATAGTGGCGCTTCATTAACTATCAATAAAGGATGCAGAATATTTGTACATGCCGACGCTCCCATAATTGTAAACGGAAGTCTGAAAGTGAATGGTGAAAGATTCGACAGTACAAGGGTAGTCTTTCGTGGCGACAGGCTCGATGAACCTTATCGTAATTTTCCCGGAAGTTGGCCCGGCATTTACTTTTCTCCCTCAAGCAAAGACAATGTGTTGAACTATGCAATTATTGAAAATGCTTACCAGGGAATTATTACCCAGTTTCCTTCATCAGATCGTAATTATAAAGTTTCACTAAACCAATGTATTATTGATAACATTTATGATGCAGGTATTTTAAGTATAGCAAGCAGTGTTAAGGCCACTAATTGCTTAATTAGTAACTGCGGCAGCAATATTTCTATAATGGCAGGTGGTAGTTACGATTTCAATTATTGTACTGTAGTTAGTTATAGTAATTCTTACCTCACGCATAAAAGCCCGGTTATGCTTGTTAGCAATGCAGACAACCAGAACCAATTGAATAATTTAAGCGCGGTGTTTAGAAATTGTATTTTTTGGGGCGAAGGTGGAATAGTTGACAATGAAATAGGGATTGATAAAAAAGTTACCTCTTCAAGTGTAGCTTTTGAAAATATCCTTTATAAGGGCAAAGAAAAACTGTCAACCGCTGTAAATAGTATATTAAACGAGCCTCCTCAATTCGATAGCATTGATGCTGGCAAAAGATACTTTGATTTTCACTTGCAAGTTACCTCACCGGCAAGAGACAAGGGATCAGGTAATGTACCGGTAACTATTGATCTTGACGGTAACCCAAGAGCAGGGTTACCTGATATAGGCTGCTACAATAAATAATTTTACCGAACTTTATTCTTTAGTTTATGTTTACAGTGAATAAATAATTACAATGAAAAAAATATTTCTATTTGCTCTCGTTGCCATAGTATTTGTTGGGGTTTCTTTTAAAAGCAAACACATTGCTAAACCCGCTCCCAAAACCATTTATAAGTTTAAAGTTCCTTCAATTGAAGGGAGTACAATTGATTTTAGTAAGTATAAGGGCAAAAAAATATTAGTAGTTAATACTGCAAGCAAATGCGGTTTTACTCCGCAGTACGAAGGCCTCGAAAAATTGTACAAAGAGCATAAAGATGAATTGGTGATCGTTGGCTTCCCTGCAAATAACTTCGGCGGACAGGAACCAGGTACCAACGAAGAGATACAGGAATTTTGTAAGGTTAGATATGGTGTTACCTTTCCCTTAGCAAGCAAAGTTGATGTGGTAGGAGACAAGACCCATCCATTGTTTAAATGGCTAACAACCAAAGAGGAAAACGGTGTTTTAGACGCAGAAGTAAAATGGAATTTCACAAAATTCTTATTAGACGAGAAAGGAAAACTGATTGCTTCGTTTCCCAGTAAGGTAAAGCCTGACTCGGAAGAGATATTGAAATACCTCAAATAAGCTAAGAACTGAATTATTTAAAAGAGACCTCGTTCACGGGGTCTTTTTTATATTATGAATTCTCGGATTAATGTTTTTGTTATTACATAGGTTTGGAATACTGTAATAGCTCACGTGTTACTCTTATTTATATAGCTTTTCATTGTTACCAAAGGCGTTAGCCCCTAACTTCGCTCTCATGCTTTTTAAGGATATTATCGGGCAATCAGAAGTAAAACATCACCTTGCCGACATGGTTCAGCAAAACCGGCTCAGCCATGCTTTGCTTTTTTTAGCAAAGGAAGGAAGCGGGGGATTGCCATTAGCTTTAGCGTTTACTCAATACCTAGTTTGCCCAAAAACCTCCCCCAAATCCACTGCAAAGGCCAGAGAGATAAACCTTTTTGATTTTAATGAACCTGCCTCGCCTCCTCCCCCACCGGGGGAGGTCGGGAGGGGGCTTGATGCATGCGGTATATGTGCGGCTTGTACAAAAGCCAGCCAACTCGTTCACCCCGATATTCATTACTCGTACCCAGTAATTCCCAAAAAAAGTGGCGACAAACCTAAGTCGACTGACTATATATCTGAATGGAGGGAATTTGTTAAGCAAAATGCTTATAGTAACGCTTACGACTGGCTGCAATTTATAGGAGCCGAGAACAAACAGGGAAATATCACTGCGGAGGAATGCAGCGATATTATTCGCCAGTTAAGCCTTAAGAGCTTTGAGAGTGAATATAAGATACTTCTAATGTGGATGCCTGAATATTTAGGCAAAGAAGGAAATAAGTTGTTGAAACTGATTGAAGAACCTCCCGCGAACACTTTGTTTATTCTCGTCGCACAATATGAAGAG
Source organism: Chitinophagales bacterium 62-2 (assembly GCA_002050375.1). Lineage (GTDB taxonomy): Bacteria > Bacteroidota > Bacteroidia > Chitinophagales > Chitinophagaceae > Segetibacter. Next base: position 558 of record MWYU01000699.1, on the reverse strand, counting down.
CAAATTCTTCCCACTATTTTATCCCGAACACAACTTGTAAAAATTCCAAGGTTAACAGATGTGGAAATCGAAAAGGCATTAGTTGAACGAAATAATACTCCTCGCGAACAGGCGAAGTCGGTGGCAGGAATTGCCGAAGGAAATTATAGGGAGGCACTTCAACTTTTGCAGCACGCTGAAGAAGACTGGCTTAGCCTGCTTCGCGAGTGGATGAATGTAACAATGAAAGAAAACTTTGCCGGCCAGGTAAAATGGGTGGAGGAAGTTTCGAAACTCGGACGGGAGAAACAAAAACAATTTCTCAGGTATTTCAATCATTTGCTTGAACAATGTATCCGGTTACGAATATTGGGAACAGCAAATTCAGGCCTGGCTGATAATGAAAAGGATTTTGCCGCGCGGTTAAATAAAATAAGCAGTGTAACACAGCAACAGGCTCTTATTACGCAACTCGACCAGGCTGCATATTATATTGAAAGAAATGCAAACGGGAAAATGCTTTTCCATGCCCTTACAATCAAAATACTACACATCATAAAGGACAAAGTTGTAATGAGC
>MWYU01000632.1 GCA_002050375.1 Chitinophagales bacterium 62-2 | reverse complement strand
GTGCAATTGATGAACGCTATGGCTACTCTTTCTTAAATGCTCCATCCTACAAACTTATTTAGATTTGTAGAAACTAAAGTCTTGCACTAAAGTGCATAGCTTGAGCTAACGTTTTGAGACCAGTCAATTGCATCTTTTGTACAACTTATAAGCATAAGTACACTTAGTGCAGGAAATAAAAAATTTTTCATTGTTGCAGGAGTTTTGATTAAGGTTGAGATTACGCAACAAACTAATACATATATTTTTGAAAACAAAATTGACAGCATTCACTGAATTAGTCTTGAAAAATATTAATCGTTTAAGCCTTTCGAATATATCCTGCATTACCACTGTTGGGGTATAATTAAATAATGTTTATGAAATATAATGTTAGCAAGGCTTTATAGGTCAACATCCGCCTTTTTGCGGTAATAAAACTTAAGATAAATTGATGAACAATTATTGTAAGCAATTATACTTTTAAGGTATATAAGAGCATTGATATTGTAGAAAGAAAAGTAACCTGGAGAGAGAGTATGCATAGGATAATATTATCAAGCTGTAACAGCAACAAAAATATAATTTAAGATTTTCATATGGCAAGCAATCGTTAGAGGCTGCTCCGTTTCTACGGAGCAGTCCTTTTTGTTTTTATTAATTCGACGGTTGCCGGTATTTACTAATCTTTTAAGTTCTGCTAAACTTCAAGGGTTTATAATTATATTGACCCTCTTATTTTACTCATTTACACAAAAGACATGACGTACTGCTTAGGCATTAAAGTAAAAGAAGGTCTTGTAGCAATTGCCGACACAAGAATTACTTCAGGCACCGATACGAGTATTAAGGTAAAAATATTGACGGAGCAAAAAGATAAGTATTCCATTTTTATTATGACGAGCGGTTTAAGGTCCATAAGGGACAAGTCCATTCTTTACTTTAAAGAAATAATCGAACATGAAGAGTACAACAAATTATTTAAAGTTGTCAATGCTTTTGGTGAACAGGTGCGGATGGTAGCCGAAGAAGATAAGGTACATCTTGAAAACTCAGGATTTAAGTTTGACCTTCATACTATTATTGGAGGGCAGCTAAAAGACGACGAGGAGCATAAACTTTTTTTGCTTTACCCTGAAGGGAATTGGGTAGAATTGGGCTACGGAGCCCCCTTTGTTGTTATTGGAAATTCAGGGCATGGAAAGGCTATATTGAATAGAACACTGAATGAAAATTCAACTATGAAGCAAGCTTTAAAAGCAGGTTTCCTTTCCTTTGATTCCACTCGTGTAAGTTCGAATAATGTTGATTTTCCGATTGACGTTGTGCTCTATAAGAAGGACACCTTCCAACTTGCTGATCACAGGTATGAGAAAAAAGACCTTGAAAATGTTTCAGCCCAATGGGCCGAAGAGTTAAAGGTGGCGTTGGAAAATATTTCTGAAGAATGGATGGATGCTACTTTTAATAAACTGCCTCAACTATAAATATTTTCCCATGAAATTTGAAACTAAAGCAGAGCTAAAATATAATATTCTTTCACCTGCTACATTAATACTAAACATACATGCACTTAGAACACCTCGCCAAACCGTATTGGAGGAAACACTGGTTATTGAACCGTACTTGAAAGCAGAAGAATTATCGTCCGAACATGGTGAAAACAGGTTGATACGAATAGAAATATTAAAGGATGAAGACATTACTATTTCTTATAAAGCAGTTGTAGATAATTTTTTCAGAGAGACCAATCATACCGATCAGCCTGAAATTTCGGTAGCTAATTTAGACACTTCTGTATTCCCTTATCTTTATCCAAGCCGCTATTGCCAGTCTGATAAATTATACCGTTTTGCCAACAATAAATTTGGCAGTATAAAAAATCCTTACTTACAGGTTCTGGAACTAACGAACTGGATAAATAGTAATGTTGAATACTTAAGCGGCTCTACCAATTCACAAACTTCAGCTTATGATACTTTAACAGAGTTGGCTGGCGTGTGCAGAGATTTTGCACATTTAGGCATTGCACTATGCCGGGCTTTAACCATTCCTGCGAGATATTTTACAGCTTATGCATATAAATTAAATCCGCCTGATTTTCACGCCTGCTTCGAAGCTTATCTTGGAAATGAATGGGTTCTATTTGATGCGACAAAATTGGTTCCGTTAAATGGGATAGTTAAAATAGCTACCGGGCGTGATGCTGCCGATACCGCTGTAGCCAGTCTTTTTGGCAACGTTAGCTGTAAAGAGATAAATGTATCATGCAAAGTAGCTGAAGAGGGTTTCAAGCCGTTTTATTATAAACCTGCTGAACTGAAAGGTCTGTCATACCAGTAACAACGTGCTTATAAGGAATGAGATACAAGTATGATTTATGTAATAATAAATTGAATGAGTAATAGTACTTTGCCATTTCATTTTTCTAAACATTCATGTGTTAAAGACTACATCTCGCCTAATTCTACCAATAAAACAATAGCATCATTACTTATTGAGGTGTTACTTTCTGTTTTGCTCACTTACTTTCCGATACAAAAAGTAACAAAGGCTGTAATTCAATCAGTTATGAATGAAAGGTACAAATAGGGTACAAACAGCATCAAAAACAGCATAAAAAATGAGTTATATTACTATTTGATAATAATAATTTTTGGATTCCAGCAATATCATCATCATCAAAGGACTAAGTTTATAAGAGGTGTACTCGTCTGCATACTTCATCCATTTGTAATTCACCTGCCTAAACCTTAAAGAGGTTAATTAGAATTTAAATCTTTTAAATCCGGGTCATCTATGTTCTAATTTTTTTTTAGGACCCATTCTTACAGTTCCATGATCTTATCCCAAACTTTTTTTAGAACAGGTATGCCGTTGGCGGTATTTTTATTCCGGTTATTTAAAACCCGTTCACCGGGGTAAGTAATTTTCTTTGAAGGATCGGCCTTAACTGATTGATGATAGTCTTCAATGATACTTTCGACTGTTTTTGTAATAACCGAATTGTTACTCAGCTTAGAAATATCAATGGCAATAAATAACTGCGAAATATTAGTTTCTATTCCCGACCTGGTTATTTCATATCCCGCTAAGCCACCTGATAATATGGTAGATAGTACATCGAGTAAAAACGACATGCCTGCTCCTTTCCAGTAGCCAATTGGTAAGGCTCGTCTCGATCCAAGTATTTCGGCAGGATCGTTCGTTAATTCTCCTTCTTTGGTATAACCCCCATGCACAGCCAGTTTTTCATTTTTTAATAATGATAATTCCATTGCGCCAAATGAATATTGCGACATGGCCATATCGAGCACGATCGCTTCATCTTTATAGGGCAATGCCATTACAAAAGGATTATTACCTAATCTTGAATCAATAGCTCCCCAGGCGGGCATTACACCAATGGTGTTTGTGATGCCAATAAAAACAAACCCGGCCTTAGCTGCATGCCATCCATAAGTTCCGCCTCGTATCCAATGGTTGGTATTGGCTAAAGCCACGCATCCGATGCCGTGTTCCCCTGCTAATTTCATTGCTGAATCTGTGGCATGTATGGCATTTAATGTTCCGGGGCCCCGGTTGCCATTCCACTGTTCCAGGCCACCAAACTTATGATGTAATGTGGGTTTTGCATGTGGTTGTACATGCCCGTCTTTTACGTATTGCACAAAAACCGGGAAGCGATTAACGCCGTGTGTATAAATTCCATCAATGCTGTTATCTGTAAAAATTTTAGCACAGGCATGGGCATTCTCATTTGTAAAACCAAGCTCAAGTAAAATAGTGGTAAAGCGTTCCAGCATTTGCGCAGGAGAAATAAAAATGGTATTGTTATCGGACATGAATTTGTGTGTTTGTATTTATTAAGCCGAGTTATTAGGACAACAGCGATAAAACAAGTGAAGGTAAATTTTTGTCGCCAACTTTATTGCTACTGGTAAGCATCCGTTGCGGTCGCACCCTTGTACCGTTGTTTCTTCATTCAGCTAAATCAATATCGTTTAGCGCTGCTGATTGTTCAAATGTCGAGCCCAACTATTGGCAATACCAATGTTGTACTAAACCTTCGGTAGTTAGTAAGCCTCTTCAAGAATAAAGAGGGCTTTGTTTTGCATGAACTAAAATAATTTTTTATGCAAACATTAAAACGCCCTACCGGGCTGCGTACTGCTGCCCCTGATTATGAAACATTAGTACAACAAGCCATCAATAAAGTAAGCGGTTTTATTAATAATTTTTGAATATTCTGTTGTTGTGGCTTACTCATGTTATTAGAAACTTAGTTTTATGCAACTCTTTGCTTATACAAATGCTTTTGAAAATCAATGAAAGTTTTTTTAATACTTTCCACTCCACCTAAAGCATCAGCGGCATCATTTACTGAGTGGTATTTTAATTCTAAAAGGGTTGGTAGCTTTTCCTGGTCAAGTTCTTCTACGCCTGTTTCAACATACTTACTCAAAACAAAATCAATAAACTCCTTCTGCCTTTCATTTAGTAAAGCAAAAATTGTTGCCTGTGCTGCTGCAACTCTTGCTTCTCTTGTCATTGGTTTTATGTTGCTATTGAATACATATTCCAACACATCATAGAGGTCGCTTTTTTCAGCATCTATTAATTTCTGTACCGTATTTAATTCGTCTTTTCCAAAACCTGCTTCATCCAATTTTATTAATAAGGTTTTTCTTGTCATGGGATTGCTCCAAAGTGTACGCAATTCATCTTCACTTTTAAATAGGTCGGGCAATGTTCCTAACAACTTATTTAAAAATTCCTCTGATGAAATAGGTCTGCCATCTGCACTCCAAAAAGAGGTTGACATCATGTGTTGAATTTCTCTTTCTTTCCCGTCTCTTAATTTTACTTTTATTTTTTTAAACTTATTACAAACACAAGGTCTCTCGCCGCAAACAGGACAAGGTTCGGTTGGTTTTTTCTCACAAACACAAGGAGTTTGCCCGCAAACTTTACATGGCTGCGGTGGTGGCTGTGGAGTTCCTGTACATTCACAAATAACTTTTCCGCAATCTTTACAAGGCTCTGCATCACCATCCCACTCTGGGTCCGCAAAATGGTGGTAAGCAAATATCTGTTTCCATGCTAAGTTGTAAGGTGGCAAACGTATGCCTGAAACAATGGAAAGTAATACCCTTGGTTATCCCTGCTGCTGCAATCCATTGGTAAAGCTGTTTGTTTTCATAAGCTGAATATTTCAGCCCGTCAAATACTTTATCAGTGGGTTGTTTGCGTTCACCTAATAAGCTGAAAGCCTGTTCAGAAATAGGCATCATTTCTACGCCTTCGGTTTTTTCCTGTTTGAACTTTATAAAATATCCGTTGTTTTCAATGTGTTCCAGTTCACCCCAAACCAGCTTTTCAATATCCCCGAAACGAAAACCTGTAAGGACTGAAAACAAAGCTGCACGTTTCATCAAAGAGTTTTTGCAGTCAGTCTTTACAAGGTTGTTTACTTCTTCAATTGTCAAAAAGTTTCTTTGTGTTTCGTCTGGCTTTATAGTTTCAATCTTTGCGTTTAAATCTTGCTGCAAATAACCGTCTTTGTATGCCTGTTTAAGGTTCAGACTCTTCTCAGCGAATTCGAATATGAAGTTGAAAATACACGAAAGTTACTTCGCGCCATTCCTGATAGTGCATTAGACTATAAACCTTCGCCTGTGTCGTGGACAACCGCGCAACTCGCCTCGCACATTGCCGAAGTATATAATTGGTTCGAAGATACCTTCAGTCTTGATGTAATGGATATGGCAGATTACAAATACGATAAAGGCGACATAAGCAAAGCTGCTAATATTGTTGCACGATTTGAAGAAAATGTGTTGATGGCCCGGGCAGCTATCAGGCGTTCGAAAGACGAAATGATGACGAAAGAATGGCAGATGGTAATGGGAGGTAGCGAGCCACTGTTTCCTCCTATGCCGAAAGCACAGGTGGTAAGAGGCTTCCTTTACAATCACCTATATCATCATCGTGGAGAGTTGGTTGTTTACCTACGCGCAACCGGCAATACACCTCCCGGTTTATATGGCCCTAACTACGAAGAAAGTATGGCAATGCGCCAGCAGCAATCGCAGGCAGTTTCTTAAAATAAGTACGCCTGTATAGATTAAAAGGTTATGCTGGCTGTTAGTGGTGTTATTGCATTTCGACCTTTTACAAGAAGCCTATGGGCAGAAAGATATATTGAATTACAGATTTTTTATGTTGTATTAAAAACAACACATGTCTGACTCTGCGTATTTTGCAAGTAATGGCAAGTTATCAATTTGCCTTCAGCTGCCTTATCACCTCCCTAAAACTCCCCAACGCACTCTCCAAATTCTCCGCTAGCTCCTCCGCTAATACATCAAGGTCGGGAAGGTTATCTAAGTCAGCAAGTGACTTATCTTTTAGCCAGGTAATGTCTAACGATGTTTTATCACGCGTAATGATCTCTTCATAAGTAAACATCCTCCATCTTCCTTCAGCAGTGGTCTGCCTGGGATCCGAACCTTGGACCCATGTTTTTTTCCGCTTATGCCGGTTTCCCGGATTATAGCAATCAATGAACTCCTGCAGATCGCTCAGCTTTAAAGGGTTTTTCTTTAGCCTGTGGTGAAGTTGGTGCGATAGTCGTAGAACCAGACCTCTCTTAAACTTGCTAGGAGGCAATAAGAAAACGACGTAGGGTTTTATGTGCTCCTTCTAAATTCTACCAAGTCCCAAAGGTTACCATACAGGTCTGCAAAAACAGCTACTGTTCCATAGCTTTCTGTTTTAGGTTCACGTATAAACTCAACTCCCCTTTCCGTCATAAAATTATAGTCTCTCCAAAAGTCATCTGTTTTCAGAAAAAGAAAAACTCTTCCACCTGTTTGATTACCTATTCTGCTTCTTTGTTCCGAGCCTACACCTTTTGCAAGCAGCACTGAACATTCTTCTGATCCTTTCGGTGCCACAAGTACCCACCTTTTTGTTTCATTTTGGGGAGTGTCTTCTAACAAAGTAAAATCAAGTTTTTCAGTATAAAACTTTATAGCATCATCGTAATCATCAACAATAAGGGCGATATGTACTATTTGCTGTTTCATTAATAGTTTATGACAGAGAAGTACGGCTCTTCACGTGTAAGTTCTTCAAACTTGTGCTATAATCGTTGCAACTCACCGGGCTTGAAGCCCCGCATTAAATCCCTTGCTTATATCGCAGCCCGTTCCACTGAACCAACAATACAATCACCTCGTTTTAAGCCAGCCATTTCTCTTGTTTGTATGCACGTTCAATACCCTGTACAATGAGCTGGCGCAACGCATCCCGTTCTATCAAATTGTTAATCACTTCCTGTTCGAAACCTTTGCAATCAAATTTTTTATCTTTCATAGTATCAAATTTAAGATTTGACATAGATTATTGAACCGCGTCCTGAACTGTATTTCTGGAAGACTTTCGGGGGCTTTAGATGTCGATTCTGCTCGTTTAGATTTTCTTAAACTCCTTTTAGAGATCTTTCCGCTTCTTTTAGATGTTCGATTCTGGCGTTAGAGATCCACTTTGTATGGTTTTGGAGGTTTTGGAGGTTTTTGTGCTTAGAGGGGTTTGGGGTTTGGTGTAGTAAATGACGCTTTGAATGCCTGCTTGTCCTTGTTAACACCTTTCATATTTAACTGTTCCCAAAGGTAAATAGAAGAAAAAGTAGCAAAGAAATTTTATTCTTCTACCATATCTACGTTACTACCTACCTGCTTTCTGCTTTTTGCGATCTTCTTTTTCTGCTTTAGATAAGTTACAACACCGGCAATTAACAAGAGAAAAGAAATAATAAAAAACAGACCGGCAACAATAGTTGCATATCTTAAAGCAAGCAGTTCATTAATAGTTAAACCAGCAATGGAAAAATAAAGAGCGGTACGTAAAAAAGAAAGAAAGGTTCTTTGGTTTGCCATTACCGTTCTTTCTATAGCCAACCGTTCTCTAAGTATAAGGTCTTTATTAATTTTTGTTTGTTCCATGTAATAGCTCTATTCGAAGAAATTGCAAGAGGCATACCAATAATTAAAAGCCATTTTGAACCTCCTTGAATACCCCCTAAAGTAAAATGCCCATCCAATTAAAGTAAGCATCATTAATACTGCAATTTGCAAACGCGGATACGACCATATCCTAATCAACCCATATTGCAGGTTTAATAAAGGCAGCAGTGTAAGAAATACAAGCAAGACAGAAAAGCCAATAAGAATTTTTTTCATGCAGTTAATGGTAAGAGTGGCTAAGATAGCAAATGCAGCTTTAACTCTTAAGAGGGGTAATGCAGTTGTGGTACAAGCTGAAGTAACTCCGATTGATCATCGTTGCCCGGCCGAATGGCTGGCCGGGCGGACGTCGCATTTCGTTCATCGGCAGAATATGCATGATGCTTTTTAAATTATTGCACTTCGACCTCATCCTGCCGCTGTTGTGTGTTCTTCACCAACAGCCCTTTGTTCATCTATCGTTGCCGGTGAGGAACACCTGCGGAAAGCAAATCATGTTTCAAGTAGCAAAGAATCCCCAGCTTGCATCAAGCAATTCATTCAAATGCTTAAGAACCCGAATTTATCAATCCATAAATATTAAACGCAAGCAATAGCAAAGTCAGTATTATACCTAACACGCTTATTACGGGTATGCCCGAAATATTAAAAGGAATACGGAATGGACGTTTAATGTCTTTCTCTTTTCTTCTTAAAATTATCACCGATAGGTTAACCAATATAAAAGTGATAAATATGAACAGGTTGGCAATAAGGGCTACCACTTCTATCCTGCCTATCAAAGCGAAGCTGCACATAACAATAAGGATAAGTACCAATGCGGCAACAGGCGTATTTCTCTTCGGAGATATATAAGCAAACATGCTCATCGCTTTTGATTCTTTCCCGATATTTAGTAACACTCTTGAACTTCCTATCATATTAGAAAGTATTGTGTTTGACGTAGAAAAAAGTGCGATGATTGAAATTACTATCACCCCTGTTGATCCAAACCTGCTATTGACAATATCAGCCAACGGACTTCCCGATTTTGATAACTGCTGCCATGGTACAGCACTCACAGCACATATAGTTACAAGTGTATAAATAATCACGATAATTATGCTGCTGATAAATAAAGCACGTGGAATGTTCTTTTCGGGTTGTTCTGTTTCTTCAGCAAGTTTTACTATGTCTTCAAAGCCTATGTATGCGTAGAAGCTAAGTGAAGCAGCAGCAAAAAAACCAATTGCCCCCTTCTCAGGCATTTTAAAAAGGTTTACGTTACCTATTGTAGGAAAGGCGGTATAAATAACAAAGAATAAACCACCGGCTTCAATAAGTGTAAAAACAATGTTGACTACCGAGGATTGTTTCATACCCGAAACATTAATAAGAAAAATAAGACCGATAATTCCTAAAGAAGCAATCACGGTGGAGACGGGGAGCAACTGGGCAAAATAACCTGCAAAGCCAAGTGATACAGTTGCCCCGCTGATTATACCATTAGCCGATATAACAGAACCTAATACTACGCCAGTTGTTTTACCAAATGCCTTTTTTGCATATTCATATTCACCACCTGATTTAGGGAAGGCAGCACAAAGTTCGGCGTACGAAAATGCGGTGAACAGGGCTGTAACGGATGCCACTAAAAAAGAAAGCCAGGTAAGGTTTCCTCCCCAACCGGCTACCTTACCTACAAGTGTATAAATGCCTGCACCAAGTATTGACCCCACGCCGAAGAAAATACATTGACCAAGTCCTAATGTTCGTTTCAGTTGTGCCATGTGTTGAAAGCTAAATTATACAATTGGCAGGTATTAATGGAAAGGGCATAGGACTAAAAAATAGTTATGGTACAAGCTAAAGTAACTCCGATTGATCATCGTTGCGTTGTCGCATTTCGTTCATCGGCAAATCTTTAATCAACTTTATTTACCTAGGCTGTAGTTAAAGTTGAAAACACTATGCAACGGCGCTGATGCAAGGAAGACACGCAAAGGCTTAAAAGAGACCGCGGCGGACGCAGCGTTACATAGGTCACCAGGAAAATATAAAATTTATGATTTTTTATGACACCATCTTTAGCACAAAAACCTATTTTAGCCTTCCATAATTCAATAAAATCTTTACTTATGAAAAGCATCTTCTTCGCTTGTTTCCTGATTGTTAGTAGTGTAGCTATTGCCCAGGATAAAACATGCACATTATGGCTGGGCGACGTATCTGAATCAAACAACAACATCAAACAGTTTGTTGAAAAACACCTGGAGGTACAAACCAAACTCTTGCCTGCCGAAACCAACAATATACAGGAGATGAGAGACGATAATGAGCTGGCGCAGATCAAAATATGGCTAAAGCCTAAAAAGATGCTGGTTAATGGCGCTATGACCACCGTTAATACCATCAGCTCTTTCAAAATCGTTTCCCTCTCCGATAAAATAGATGAGCTCTACACTGCACTTGTTAATAAGGTGCAGGCATGTACCACCGAAACCACAACAATGAATACTTTGTTTGGAAATAATAAAATGTTTGTAGAAAGACACAGTGGTGGCTTTGGCAAAAAGGGCTTGCCAATGTCTATGCTTACGGTTACTGCCAAATGATTGCGAGAGGTTGCGGTTTGCAATCTGTTGCGCCGTTCCCCTTGTTGTTCGCGGTGTTGCGAAACAACGCTAAAATGTTTACAGGATAAATGAAAGCCTTTTTTGCAAAAGGAAAAAGTATTTAACGTTATCGACATAATGCACACCATCATCCCAAGTATATTGCAAAACGACCTGACTTTAAAAACTACTTCATTAGTTGACTTTAGTAATAGTAACTTTTATGGTACAAGCTGAAGCAACTCCGATTGATCATTGTTCCGACGCACCATTGAAGGGTACGGCAGAGATTGAACCTTCATATGGTATTTCCTTAACAAGAAATGGTGTAAAGTCAAATCCGTTCTTTTCGCCAAACTTTATTCCGGATAAAGGAATGTATATATCGGAACAGTTGGTTCTGAAACGATCATTTCGCTGTTTGAAATGAAGAGAAGGATTTGTAATAGTATTTGCAGGTATTGTAAAGAAGTAAAGCCTTCGAGTTCTACCATCGTTCAAAATCATGTGCAAGGTATTTTTGAACTTATCATTATGGGGTTCTAACCACCACCCATCATGCACACCAATAATGTTTGAGAATATAGTATTCGAACTTGTAAATGTTCCCGGTGTTGTAGAAGAAAGTTTAATCGCTTTGGATTTATTCATTTGATCTTTAATCAATATTTCTATTGTAGCGCTTTCTTCTGCAACCGAACGCTTTTCAATGACTTGGCTTTCCTCTTTTGAACCTTTATCATACTCCCCGTGGCATTGTTTACATAACACACGGATAGTTGATTCGATTGGTAGATGGGCATTTACAAATCTTTCCTCAAATTCATTAAGATCAATTTGTATAACATCGTCTTCAATAAATTCACTTAAGATATTCGCAATCAAAAGACTTCTACTCCTACCTTTTATATGTGCCGCATCAAGCGAATTTCTATTTCCACAATTTTCACACTTGCCTATTTGCTTTTTGTATTTCGCGGCTAAGAATGCCACCTTTAATCTTGCATACGGACCAATGAATTTCGTAAAGTCTTTTACTGTTCCTTCAAATTGAGCCATATTTAATTTGTTGGTAATTGATTTTTAATTGTGCCAAGTAGCTTGTTTACTGTATTTTCAACTGCCTAATCACCTCCCTAAAACTCCCCAACGCACTCTCCAAATTCTCCGCAATCTCCTCCGCCAGTACATCAGGGTCGGGAAGGTTATCCAAATC
>MWYU01000527.1 GCA_002050375.1 Chitinophagales bacterium 62-2 | reverse complement strand
GAATGTAATAATGTTGACATTAGTAAATTATTAGAGGGAAAATTTTACTCAACCAGTATAACTACGAGAAACACTACACTTAAGGTATACCGGGATATGTCGTATCCTAAAACAGGTGAAAGTAAAGTCGGCGCTTATCCCCAACAACTGCTTTTCAAATTAGCTTTTCCCGTTAAAGTAAGTAAATTTATTGGCTATAATACCTATGTTGAATACAAAGAAAAAAACCCAAAAAGTGATAGCAGCGGTCGTGTACGCTTTCATAATGCTAATATAACGATCACAAATATTTCTAACCTGCCGCCCAAAGCAGGTGAAAAAGCTACAGTAAAATTTACCTGTAATTTTTTAGGCGCTATGCCACTTAGTGGTTCTATTATTTTTTACCTGAATGAATGGCAGAAAGGAACATTTAAAACCGAAGCATCTATACCAAAAAGCTTCGATGCCCGAGTTTTAAATCAGCTAACTGAACCAATGTCTCTCGTTAAAATTAACACTGGGGTAATGGACTACTTTAAGTGTAATATAATGGCCGATAATTATGTTGCTAACGGAACCGTCGTTATGACCTATCATGATTTTAAAATATCTGTGCTAAAGAAAAAAGGAGACGAGATAAACAAGAATAATTTAGTAACTCTGCTGGCAAATGGAATAATAAAAAATAAGAACAAAGAAGATGAGGACATGCGAGTGGCAACTGTTGTTAAAAAGCGTGACGTTACCAAGTCGTTTTTCAACAACATCTGGTCAGCCATATTTACAGGTGGACAACAAATTTTAGGCATTAAGCCAAATAAGGATAAAAAAGCACTGCCTTAAAACAGTGCTTTTCAACTACTTTTTTGCACAAGCCTAATCCTTCTTTTGTGTTTTCTTTTGAAAACTCTCCACCTGTTGCATAAATTCCGAAAGTTTTCTATCCGAATAAGGTCCGTAGGCATCTACCAATGTCCCTTTAAGCCCGTCGTTTGTTTCTATAACATACATTATTGTATTATCGTCGGGATCGGATTGTCCCTCAAACCTGAAGAAGTTCACGACATTTATCTCCTCTGGCTTATAAACCTTTTCAGTTTTTAGAGAACGTAAACCATTATCTCCGATTTTGAAATCATCAACATAACCCTCAAGAACCATTTTATTCAGGCAAAGTGATAATGATTTCATATGAGGAATTTGGTCGTTGTTCTCCATAAATTCAGTTGTTGTTTGTGTTTCCATAACCTTATTTTATAAATTATGATTAAAATTTCTTGCCACAATTATTGTTGCTAAAATAGACTCCGTTATAGTTGTAGAATAATAAAAGCCGGCAGAAGGCCCGGCTTTGCTACAAAAATAAAACACCTATAAAACTAACTTACCTTATCGTGCACGTCGCGATATCCTTTTATCATATCGTGAGAAGTTTTGAGCGCACTTTTTTGATTGCTTATCATTTGTCTTATCTCAGTACTCATATAAGCATCAGATTCAAGTGCTGCCTCATATGCCCTTTGCGCAACATCCTCACCATATTCACATGACCCTAATATACTTTCGCGATCTTTACCGGTAATCGCAGATTTCATATCCATCCAGACCCTGTAAATTTTCCCTGAAACTGTAGTATCCTTAGCTGCATCACCTCCCAATCTGGCAACTTCCTGAATTAGTTCGTTTACGTATTCCCGGCTCTGATCGATCATTTTTGTAAAAACAGCTATTAAATCAACATCCGTGTCTTTCGATTCTTTAATTGCTTTCTCATATCCCACAATGCGGTCGTTGTTAATTCTTATAAGATCATTTAATACACTTGTAATTTCATCTTGCTTTTCCATGTGTAGCGTTTTTATTTAATAAAATAGTGACATTTAATATTATGAAAAAAGTGTTCCACTTATTGCATTGCGTGTTTTGGTTGTTGAAAATATGGAGGTTTACTAAAATGCGAGGGTTGGGAAAATTTTTCCCCTCGAATGTTGAACTAATATATTATTTAAATTTTCAGGATTATATTTTACGACTAAAGTATAATCACATTCAATGGAAAAAAACATCTACATCCTTGATGCCTTTTTACCATCTTAACAAACTTAAAACGGTAAACCAATAGCCAAATTAAAGACAAGGCTTTGTTTTCTTAAAGCGGCATTTGTTAGATTGCTAAATTGACCAGATGGCCGATATGACGGGTCTCGTATCGGAACTGCAACATCCAGGCGCAACAATAAAATTGTTAGGTCTATTCGTAAACCAATTCCTGCATCTACAGCAAGTTCTTTTAAAAAGTCTTTAGTAAACTTACCCCCAACCTGTGCAGAGTCGTTATTATATAACCATACATTACCGGCATCTATAAAAAGAGCGCCATCGAAAATACTGAATATTTTTGCTCTCAGTTCAGTGTTCATTTCCAATTTTATATCGCCGGTAGCATCAGGCAGTATACGAAAAGTGTTACTGCTATCAGGCCGCGCTATAACAGACGTGCCCGGACCAACACTTCTACTTCTAAAACCTCTCAGGCTATTATTGCCTCCCGCAAAAAATTGTTTACTATAGGGAAGCTGGTATGAGTTTCCATAAGGCAACCCTAAACCCAGTATAAGCCTGTTTGCCCATTGCATGTTTTGCCCAAGTTTCATATAATACCGGGTGTCTAACTCAGTTTTTACATACTGCGAGAAGGCTGCCTGAAAAAATTTAATAGTGTCTTTTTTATTTATGTTCGCTCCTGTAATTAAACCTAAAAGGTTTCCGCTAAGATCTACTAAGCCATTAAAATAAAGACCGCCTGAATATTTCGGAGCATTTACTAACTGATTATAATTAAAATTGTAATTAGAACCAATGATAAATTGCGGCCTCGTAGCTCTTCCAAAAAGAGGATTCCTTCTGACACTATCGTTGTACTCGGGAGTTATATTAAGCGGCTGAACATAATTAATAGCTACAGGATTAAATTGGTGCTCCTTAATAAGGCTCTCCTTCCAAACGTATCCTAACTGACCTCTAAACGAATTGAGGGTAAAATAGCGCGACCTGTTAAGAATATCGTATCCTAACTGTAATCTCGTTCGTGGAACAAATGAGCCGCTCGTATTAAATTTAAAGAATGGGATAATAAATCTTGGAAAAGTAATATTAGCTTCTGCACCGGCTCTAAAAGTATTTCCCTTAAAGCGGCCGCTAACCTGTACATCAGACCCTAAATATGTACTAAAGGTTAATAGCTCCGCTCCTTTAAAAGCATTCCTGTTTCTCCACCGTAAAGTAACTTCTGATCCGGTAGCATTAGTTGATGTTACATTAGCTCCGAATTCAGCACTCAAGGATTTTTTAGGTAATGGCGTAAGATAATAAAACGCGTTAAGCTTAAAGCTGTCTTGCAGCACTTCAAACCTGTTTTTTACAAATTTAAAAGTTCCTAAATTAATAAGCCTGCTCAGTGAAAGATTATGATCTGTGCGATTGTATAATTCGCTAGATTGAAAGAGCATCATACGCTCAAACACTTTCGGATTGAATGTGTTTTTTCTGTCTATTACATAATACCCCGCGTGTAAAATCGAGTCGTTTTTTAACGTATCGAGTGCTGCTGTTCTTAAGTTGTAGCTAGAATAGATATAAACATCATTAATGGTATAAGCCTTTCTGCTAAGCAATGGCATTTCGGGCTTGTATTTTACAAACAGGTTAACCTTATCAGATCCAATAGTACTGTCAACTAAAACAATTAAATACTCCGGACTAAAAAAGTAATAGCCTTTTTCTTTTAAAGATGCGTCTATGCGAGTTCTTTCGCCTTTAATTGCATCAAGGATAAACGGATCATCTTTTTTCAAAATTGTTTTAGAAGCAATACTCTGGATAGCATTACTAATATCGCTGCTGTCCTTTGGAAAAGTAACTTCATTAATTGTGTACTGAGGTCCGGTTGAAACTTCGTAAATAGCCTGGGCTTTTTTGTTTTTAACAACTGTGTCACCTGTTATTTTAGCACGAAAAAAGCCGCGGTTCTCAAGATTATTGGTGAGTACCTCAACATTTTTTTCAAGATTTACCTGGCTTACTAAAACCGGAGGTTCTCCATACTTACGCAAAAAAGAGCGAAGACCTTTTTTCTTTTTCTTTGTTGTATCTGCCGGTTCGGCAAAATTATAAATAGCGAGCTTTAACCGCATACCTAAAACTTTTGAATTTGGTTTTGGACGGGTTAAACCAGAGAGGGATGTTTTAATAGCGCTGTTTTGTTTGCTGCCTGCTTCGGAACTCTTTATTTTAATGGTTGCTCCTGTGTACAACGCTTCGTTTGCAGGCAACTTTTTTGTGTTACTGCAGCTTGCCGATAAAACCATAATAGCCACACTAAATATATAAGCTGAGGCAGGTATTTTTCTAATTTTCATCTGTTGAAACATTGTCTGTAGCCCGGGTTGTTTTTCGTTTATCTGCCGGAACTTTTTCAAACTGAACTGTTGTACTATCCTTTGCCGGGCTATCATTACCGGTAGTTGCCTGCTTAGTTTCTTTTTCTTTTTCCCTGTTTTCCTTTTTAGCCTCTCTTCTTTGCTTTCTTTGCACAAATATCTCCCTGAACTTGTTATAGTCAACTGACATAATAAATTTAACGCCTGTTTCTACCACATAACCTTCTATAATTCCTTCGTACTCATTTCTGCTGTATGCCCTTAAAAGGAAACGGCCATCTTTAGTAAGATTATAATCAACCGCAATGTTACCTATAGCGCCGCTTGAATTTTGACTGGCTTGCTGAGCGCCTTCAAGCTCAAAATTACTTCCTACAGTTACCTTCAGTCTGTCGTTAAGTAACCGCTTAGACAAGGCAACATTAAAATCAGTTCTGTTTTGCATAGAACCCGTGGAGTAATCTTCTGTAGAATTTACGTCAAAGCTTATATCAACTCCGGCAATAAGATCAGTTGCTAAATTGTTAAGTTGTTCGGTTAATATCTTACTTACACTTTGCCTTGCATAAGTGGCAGCATTAAACCCTCCTCCGCTGCTTTGGAAAGGGTTTTCACCAACAAACCTGTTTAATAAAAGCAGCGCAAATACTTGTTTATTTAATTCTGAAGGTTCTTGCTTAAGTTGTTCTAACCGGGTATTTACCGTCTCAACAATATCGCTTCTAACTCTTGCATTATTTTCTGTAGGCAATGCAATATCAAACGTAAGATCAGGTTTCAACAACTCGCCTTTAACCATTAATCTTACCTGGAAAGGTAACTTCTGCATGTAATAACCTCTCTCATTATCTGACAGTTGGTCGCCTACAAGATCAATTGCAGAAGTGTTAGCAACGTATACGGCCGTTACATCAAGATTGGCAGTTGTTGGTTCGCCTGTCCATGTAATAGTGCTTCCTTTTTGCATATCGAACTTACGCCGTATGAAGTTGAATGATAGTTCGTATCCTCCACGGTCAAGCACATAATTACCGGTTAGCGTGATCTTGCCGCTCGGGTCAATACCGCCATTTAATAATGCCTGGCCCTGAAGGTTCAAAAAATCCCCATTGCCTTCATCTATCACAATATTAAAAACCGCTTCCTTCACTATTTCTATATCAGCTGTAATGTCGAAGCCGGTAATGGCAGATTTATTGAAGGTGGAATCATATTTAGCTACGGCGTATTGAAATAAGGAGTCATTTCCGGGCGCATCCATATCTACAAACTCTATGACCCCTTGCCTGTCTACAACTCCCGGCTCAGCTTGCGGTAATACCACAGTAAGTCTTGTATCTTCATTTATTCTTACGTTGCCATCAACTATCGGTGCAGCTTCAGTACCTTTTATATTTAAATTAGTGTTGAAATATACTTTGCCGTAGTATAACGGATTATCTTTTTTTGTTGTATTCAGCCCTCTGAAGTTTTTTGCCCGTACCGACATATCAAACTGGTAATTTATAAAGTTGGCGGTATTCGCCGCACCGTTAATTACCAAACTATTATTTGCGGAGTCTTTTATAGTAAAATTATCAAACCTAAAACCTTTATTATCTATAGCAACAATAGCTGAATTGTCAATTTTAAACTCGTTGTTTAACATGGTAGCTATAAAGCTCGTTTGATTAAAATTGATCTTTCCGTCAATATCGGGCGATGCTGCTGTTCCTCCGATTTTTACATTACCTGCTATGTAACCTTTTGCATCTCTTATGCTGCCCATTGTTGCTCCTTCAATTGTACTTAATTGCAGCGCTCTTATGGCCAGGTTAAGGTCCATATTGCTATTGTTCTGCGGCTTTAAATAATAGTTGCCGGTAAGAGCCACATCGTTTCCACGACCGGTGATGGTGACATTAGTTGCATAAACATTAGCAGTGTTGTTATTTACTTTGGCATTTACATCACCAATAGTATCCTTATTTATTGCGAGGTTGTTAATGGTAAGATCGGTAGTAAAGTTTGGTTGGCCAAGCAGGTCTTTTAAAACAATATTGCCATTCAATGTTCCGTCAGCAAGCAGGGTGTCTGTTTGTGCAAAGGCAGTTAAAGTAGCCAGTTTAAAACTTGCAAATTTAACTTCAAGAGGGCTGTTTGCATCTGTATTAAGGCTGTTAATAATTAAATGCTGATCACCCTTTGCAAGATTGAAGTTGTTTGCGTTAACTGCGGTAGAGCCAAACCGGATAAGATTATCGGCATTTATGCTCCAGGGATCATAATTAAGCATTAAGCTATCGGGCCTTAAAGAGAAACTAAAGTTGTTATTAGCTTCCTGGGACAGTAAGCCGGCTAACCGGTATTTGGTTTTTAACCCTTTGTCTTTAACTGAGAGACCGAAGCTTATTTTATTATTTGCAAGAGTTGCGTTCAGGTTTGTTCCATATAGAGCTATACTGGTTCCGCTTGATATTTGTGCAACATTACTTATTATGTTCAAGGCATTTTCAGTTCCAACCGCATCTAACGTTAGATTATCGATAGTGTTTGTACCATATACAATACGTGGCGAAGTAACTTTTGCATTTATACCTTCGCTGCTCGAAAATTTGGCATTTATTACTACCGGCTCGAGTGTTTTAAGGTCGGGCATAAAGGCATGGAGAGTAGGGTGATCCACTACTGAAGCATTAATAGTAAAATTGTAAGGATCTACAGTAACAGGCTTACCTGTTGTATTAATTGCATAATAAGGTTGAATGGCTTCTATAAAAACATCCCCTAACTGCTGCAGTTTATACTGGCCCTGTAGCTGCGCGTTTGCAAAATCGCTTTTAAGAGCAATCGCCTGTTGATTATTTACATTACTGGCAACAACAGAAACAGAATCTAATGCAATTCTTTGCCCGTTCATTACCAGTAATGAATTAGTAACTAAGATATCTCCGTTTAGTGCATCTAAATTAAACTGCGGAAAGTTTGCCTGTATTTTTCCATGGTAAACAATGGCATCCGGAGTGAGATTTAAAGGTTGGGTTTTGATGCTGTCAATATCTGCATTTACAATAAAGCCTGGCATATCGCCTGCCATATCACCTTCTGCATTTAAAGCAAAATGGATGTTAGGATCCTGCATGGCGGCATTTACTTTAAACCTTTGCTGCGCCATTGAACCATCTAAAGTAAGGTTTGTGTAAGTGTATTTTTGCACCTGCGCTGAATAGACTACACCTTTTACTGTTGCGTTGGCTTTTTCAGGATCGAAGCCGCGGCCATTTATTGTAAAGCTTGCTGAAATGGCGCCGACATTTTGTGGCTGCTGAGTAATAGCGCCAACGTTTAATCCTGAAGTTGAGATCTTCGCATTATACTTTGCATTGTACTTGTCGGTAGGGTTACTAATTGTTCCATCAACTTTAGCGTTGCCTAAAGATGTATTTAAATTTAGGTTAGCATAGGCGCTTTTCATTCCGCCCTTTACAACACCATTCAACGACATTGTTTGGGGAATAGTAATTGTTTTTGGAATGCTGCCTGCAGGTGCAAAGGTTAATATGTCGCCCCTGCTTGTGCTCATTCGCCTGATGTTTAAATCTCCGTTTACATTTTTAGGATCAGTTGCATTACTTACAACTCCCGAAATATCTAAATTAGTATTTTCAAATCCTTTAAACTGGAACCGGTCAATCACTACCCTGCTCATGTTGCCTCTAACACGGCCATTAGCATACAATTTATTATTAGGGTTCTTAAAGGCAGGTTGCGAAGCAAGTTGGGGCGCAAAGGTTAGTATGTCTCCTACGCTTGTATTTAATTTCCTGATATTAAGGTCGCCACTTACCATTTTAGGATTAGTAGCATTGTTTACCAATCCGGAAATATCAACACTTGTATTTTGAAGCCCGTTTAATTGAAACTTATCAATTATCAACTTAGTCAGGCTCCCTTTTACCCTGCTGGTAATATATAATTTACTGTTTTGATTTCTGAAAGCAGCCTGCGAAGCAAGTGCGGGAACAAAGGTTAATATATCTTTTACCTGTATGTAGCTGTTATCAATATTAATATCCATATTTAACAGGCCCATTTGCTTTTGTACAGCAGCAAGAGATGGATAGCTAATAATAGCGCTGCGTTTTATTTCTGAACCCGGCGTTTGGATTAAGATGTTTTGAAGAGAGGCGCCATGACTTGTATATTGAAAATCTGTCTGAAACTTATTTAGAACAAAACCGCTTTTCTCAGTCATATTTCCCTTAACGATGTTAGCCGCTATAGTATCGTTGTGAAACAAAAAGTTATCTGCATGAAGCGTCAGGTCTTTCAGGTTAAGATGAGCATAATCCATACCTCTTGGCGCAGGTTGTTTGGTGTTATCATCAAACTTAAAGTTGTTATTGTTTAATCTTATCTCATTTACCGTAACTCTCCAGGGCAAATATTCTAAAGCCACTTCCTGCTCGTTTTGATTAGTGATCTTTACAACCTTAGTATCAGTTGTAGTACCCATACTTAAATTACCATTTAAACCATTCAACTCAACTTTATCAACCGCTACTATTGAATTTTTAAGGTCGATACTGCGCGGGTAAAGGTTAAGGTCTTTGAATTGTATTCGTGTAGCCATTGCAGAAACATCATTTCTATAGCTAACGTCAATATCGCTTACAAGGGTCTCTTTATTAGTAAAGTTAAAATAAGAAGGCGTTTCGTTTTTAACCGTTGAATCGGGGTTTGTATTAACCGCCGCAATTGTCATCGGTCTGGTTTGATTAACTCTGCCACGTACACCATTTAATACGATTGTTGGCACGTCGTACCTAAGATGGGTAGGATCGAATGTATTGATACGTGTATCAAAGTGATTTAAATAAACATCAACGTCGTTACCGGTAACCACATCAAGATATACAAACCGGGATTTGTCAACTATTATTTTATTAATAGCCATCTTAAGCGCAGCGGTATCTTTCTTTGCCGGCGTTGTTGAAGGAGTTACAAAAGCATCTATAATAAACTGGTAGTTGAAGGTGGTATCAGGCAGTTGCCTTTTAATTTTAGCTGTTATACCATTAAGGTTAATTTCATTTATCTGTATTTCGCCTTTTATCAGCTTAAACATATCAATGTCAACCTTAAGCTGTTTACCTGCTAAAAGTGTGTCTTTATGTCTGTCTTCAAGATAGACGCCTTCAAGGACAAGTTTTTTTGGAAAATCAATATCGAGACGGTTTAATTCTACCCGTGTTTTTAATTTGTTTTCTAAAAAGGAAACAATCTTTTTACGACCGAAGTTTTGTACAGGAGCTGTTTGTATTAGTATTAGTACTAAGACTACAAGCATTATAATTGAAAGAAGAAAAATTGCAAAGCCCCGCCCTATTTTTGCACCCACAGATCTTTTAGGCGAAGTAGAAGTAGTAGTGTTAGTTTGTTCCATATTCCCTTAATGAACGTTTAGATGCATAAGTAACTTCAAAGTATCAGTAATGCATGTTAATAAAAAGTAAAAATACACGCGATTTCTCAAAACATTCAAGAGGTGCAAATTTTACTTAATTATAGCTTGTATCAGGGAAGAATATGTCGAACTACTTAAGTTATTGTAGAAATAATTCCACTGAGAGTTTCCAGATGGCTAAGGGGCAGAGAGATGTGATTACTTGTGCTTAAAAAGCCAAAAAAGATATTCAAGGGTGATTTAGACGAACTAAAATTATCTTCTCATTTTTCTTAATAACCAAAGAACTAAGGCAATAACAGCAACTACCACTATAACTCCTATCCACATACCTGCTTTAAAAACCTCTCCAACCATCTCGCACCCAGCAAGTGTAGTTGTAACGGATAGAAGAAGCAGTGCTATTAATGAATTCTTTATCATGTTTAGTTATTTGTAAAATTTAGATTTGGTTTGAAAGGACAGTTGTTTTAATTATAATAATTCAATTAACAACCTTTTCTATTACCGGCAATGCTTTCGTTGGTTTTAGATGCAATGCTATTCTATTTCAATTATAAAAGTAGTGCCACTATTGTTAATTCCTGCTGTACTTAAAACGAAGAATTAAAATTGAAATATTTAAAAGAAGGGAAAAAACATTTGTAGCAATAATAGGGAGATCATTTTTTAGAATCCCATAAGTTATCCATAACGCAAGACCAATCATCAAAGTAACAAACATTCCTATCGAAAGGTCTTCAACTTTTTTTTCCTTGATGATCTTAATCAATTGAGGTAATAAAGAACATGCAGTAAATAAACCTGCAACAATACCGATGATAGATGTATAGTTCAAAAGTGAGAATTTAATTGTTTGTTTTTAATTAAGGCAGGTGCAAATGATGTATCGACATCGTTTCTCTGTAAATACCTCTTTGTTTTCCAAAGTTTATAAATAAAGGAGTTCTTAATGCTGCCAGGTACAACATAAGCAACGGGCTTACTTTTCTGATGCTCGTTTGATACTAAGCTTCGCCTGTTTACTAATGCAGCATTCCTACCTGGGAAGAAAGAATTGCTAACAGGCCAGGTGTTCTGCAAGTCTTTCCCTAACCGAACAAAGATAGTGGCCGCAACTTTTGCTCTAACTCCTAATACTTGTTCAAAGGACGGACTGATGGTTATTGTTTGATAAGTAGCTGTTGAAAGTGCAAAACTATTCTTAACGTCAGAATGTTGGTGCAGAGCTATTTGTAATAGGAAAGTTTCGACGTCGTGATCTGTCATGAAGTTAGGGTAGAGTATAAAAAATACATGCCATCATGTTTTATTTGACTGATTTTGAGGGGCTATTTTTCTTCGATTTTTACTTCTCCCTCTGTGAAAAATATTCCACAAACGTCTTCGTAACTTATTGTTTTACATTAATTAGATGTATTACAATATTTATTTCTGCTGGCATGTTTTTTTAAAAAGTTACCATTACAATTGAATTCATTATTATTTATCATTTAAAACAATTGATTATGTACTCAAGATCAGATTCAAACAATTATTCAGATTCAAGTAATGTTGGATCTAAAGTTCTATTAGGCATATTAGCAGGTGCTGCAACAGGAGCTATTTTAGGAATTTTATTTGCCCCGGACAGAGGCATGGAGACCAGAAGAAAAATTGGCGAAGGCAGTAAAGAAGTTGCTAATAACCTTAAAGAGAAGTTTTCAGAATTTGTTGATAGTGTAGCAGATAAGTATGAAACAGCAAAAGAAAGTGCTTCCGATCTAATTGAACAAGGAAAACAAAAAGCAAGTAGCCTGGCCAGTAATCTAAAATCTGATGTATCTTCTGCAACTGGTTCCGGTATAGGAAGTACAGGTGCAGGAAGCACAGGCACAGGCAGTACAGGTGGTAATGGTGGTGCTAACAGACCTTCTTTTCAATAGTAATAAAAGTTGGAAGTACTCACATAACA
>MWYU01000146.1 GCA_002050375.1 Chitinophagales bacterium 62-2 | reverse complement strand
ATATAGTGCCTGTTCCAATTTCTCCCAACCGGTAAGCCTTTGATAAATTTTCTACCTTAATGGCTGTCGTCTCCTCTATACTCATAATTTTGCTTCCAGTTAATTCTTAATCCTTACAGCCCGGCTTACAATTTTAAAATATGCACAATTTTGCAAAGCCGCACCTTTGCAAATTCTTTTACACTGTATCTACAAAATCCTTTTCTACCTTATTAAATATAATTATCCCGGTTATCAATAATACTATTGTAACAACGGCAGAATAACCGATTGAACTCCACGAAAAACTTCCCTTGCCCAAGAAACCATATCTAAAGGTTTCAATAAGTGAAGTCATAGGGTTAAGCTCAATAAGCCATTTATATTTTTGAGGAGCCGCGGATAAAGGAAAAATAACAGTGGTTGCATACATCAGCAATTGTATACCGAACGTAATAAGAAAAGCAAGATCTCTATACTTTGTTGTTAGGGCAGATATGATCATCCCCGCACCTAAGCCAAGTGCAGCCATCAGCAGCACTACCAACGGAAACAAAGCCAATGCCCAGGTAGGATGAAAAGCAGTACCTTTTAGTGCATAAAATGCCATAACTGCTATAAACAATATGAATTGCACTGCAAACCGAACAAGGTTACTTACCACAATACTTAAAGGCATAATAAGCCTTGGGAAATATACCTTACCAAAAATATTTGCGTTGTCTCTGAAAACAGTGGATGTTTTGGTAACACAATCTGCAAAATAATTCCATGCAGTAATACCGGCCATATAAAAAAGAGCAGGAGGAAGATCATCTGTAGAAATTCCGGCAAGCCTGCCAAATATAAAGCTAAACATAAGCGTGGTTAGCAATGGCTGGATGAGGAACCATAAAGGGCCAAGAATTGTTTGTTTATAAAATGATACAAAATCCCTGCGAACCAGCAGCATTAACAAGTCCCGGTATTCCCATACATCTTTGAGCCGTAAGTCCAATAAAGACGTTTGCGGACGTATATGCCAACGGATTTCAGAATGGTCTGACATTGGTTTTTATATTCTTTTCGTCACTATTTTTATTCTTACAAAAGCAAGTTTAAAATCGTCTTCGCATTACTAAACTACCATAACTTCCATTCCGCTTTGTTGGCACTCCAAAGCTCATTCAAATCCATTTTGTCTTTTAAAGAATCCATCGGTTTCCAAAAACCTTTATGCTTGTACGATGCCAATTGATTTAGCCTTGCTAAACTTTCTAAAGGATCAAGTTCCCAGACAGTATTGTCGTCTTTTATAAAATCAAAAATTGTTGGCTCGCAAACAAAGAAGCCGCCATTTATCCATCCTGCATCTTCGGCTCTTTTCTCATGAAAAGACTCCACTTCATTTTCTTCATTTATTTGCAAAACACCAAATCTGCCCGACGGTTGTACGGCTGTAACCGTGCAAAATTTTTTCTTCTGCTCATGAAAAGCAATCAAATCGGTAATGTTTACATTACTGACTCCATCACCATACGTAAGCATAAACCGTTCGTCTCCTATATATTTTTGCACTTTCTTTATTCTTCCGCCCGTCATAGTATGGCTACCTGTTTCAACTAAGGTGATTTTCCATTTATCAACAGGACTATTATGTACCTCTATTGTGTTATCAGATATATTGATAGTTACATCTGATAGATGCAGGAAAAGATTAGCGAAGTATTCTTTAATTACATATCCTTTATAACCCAAGCAAACCACAAACTCGTTAAAACCATAATGAGAGTACAACTTCATAATATGCCACAGAATAGGCTTGCCTCCAATTTCAACCATAGGCTTCGGCCTGATTTCGGTTTCTTCGCTTAGCCTTGTGCCTAACCCCCCTGCAAGCAATACAACTTTCATTTTTTATACTTCTTCATTTAAATTCTTTCCACAATCTTTTCATAATTAAATATATTATACATAATATACCGCCTGCTATCGCAAATAAAAAACCGGTTGTCTTTTTAGAGCGCACATTCTTTTCCAATGGTAATATAGGTGTGTCAATTATCACTACAAGAGGTGTTTCTTTCCTTAAAGTTATCTTAGATAACTCCAGGTTTTTTACAAGTTCTGCATACAAGGCAGAGTTGTTTTGTAGGTCAACCTGTTTTCTTTGAACATTCGTTCTTACCATTTGCCGGATAGGATTTATATTAAGATCAGTTGATTGAGCTACCGATACAATATTACCGGTAAGTGCGTTTCTTACTGAATCGGTCTGGCGCTCAAGAATTTCAACATTTTCCCTTGTTTTTTTGCTGCGGTAATCAACATAATATTGAACTCCGTTTGTAACCAGTTGTTCAATAAATAACTTGCAAAATAATTCATCCTCTCCCTTAATTCTTACACTTATAATATTCACCCATTTATTTAACTTGTCTACTTCTAAAGTTCCACTAATCTCAGAAATTATTGAATTTAGAACACTGTCGCGAGCTCTAAATTCCGTCTGTTCATTAGGGGAAAAATAAATTTTTTTCAAAATACTATCCTCACCCCATTCCTTATCAATTTCATTTGCACGTATATAGTAATCTACAAGTAAATTTTTTGTACCTGTTTTATTAATCGGCGAGAGCAAGGCTCTTTTTATCAGCATTTTGCTTTTTAGGAATTCTTCAAGATTTGAACCTTCAAATATACCACCACCACCCACACCGCCTAATCCAAATTGGGCAGCAAGACCTGCATATGAACCTATTGAAGAACCTCCCCGGTCATTTTCAGGAGCAAGAGTAATTTGAGCATTATAAACTGGTTTTTTAAGCCATGCAGACACAACACCAAAAACCCCAAATATAAAAGCTATAGTAATAATCAATACCCATTTAGAAAGCAGATACGAAAACCAACTTTTCATCATCAGCCTAAGATCTGTTAGCGTTACTTCTTTATCGTCGTTCATCTGTAATATTTATTTCAATTGACTTACACAATTAAAGGCGGGTGCAAAATCTTAACCTATTTAAGCAATTGTATCAAAACCCCTCCTAATGCGGCTAATGCTGTACTTATCCCAACAACTTCACCTGTTGATAGTCTTCTTCTTTCAACTTCGCGTTGTTTTGGAACAATTATTTCCGAGCCTGGAGTAACACTTGGATAATTCCGGAAAAATAAAAAATGAGTTGTTCTGGCCGCATTACCATTGGGATGTAAAACAAATACCCTGTCTTTCCGGGAGTTATCTGTAAAACCACCCGCACGGCTTATATAATCCTTTAGATCCAACCTGTTTTCGAAAATGACCCTGGTAGGGAATAACACCTCCCCACTAATTCGAACTTCCATTTTTTCTTTTGGTATGGTTAACACATCTCCTTCTTCCATTACAACATCTTCCTTTCCGCCGGGAGTTTTCAAAATAGAATTAAGATCGATGGCAATATTGTCAACAAGGCGGTTTACTTCCTCTCTTACCCTAACTGTAGTGTCTTTAAATTGGGACTGAAGCTTAGTAAGCTTTTCGTTATTAACCTCGTTAATAATTGATTTTTTATTAATACGCGAAATATACACACCTTGCTGATAAGCTGCAAGAGTTAAACCGCCTGCTCTTTTTATAACATCACTTACCCGTTCATTTTTATTACGCAATACATAAGTACCCGGAAAAATAACTTCGCCTTCTACTCTAATATTCACCTGTTGCTGAAAACCAGGATTCCTTCTTATTATAACAGCATCGTAAGGTTGTAATTTTATATCACCCCCTTTAGTTTCTAAATCATTTCCTGAATTAATATCGAGCACCTCGGCAATCTGAACATCGGCAACACTAAAAGTATCTTTCTTTATTCTTCGAGCCACTTCAATCCGTTGTGGTATAGCCGCATCCGTAAACCCTCCTGCCACTAACACGAGATCTTTTAAAGTCATATTTTCAGCGTATCTGAATGCACCGTTCCGTCGAACTTCACCTGTAATGGACACTAATTGAGAGTCTCTCAATTCGGCAATGTTGGAAACAATTACACTGTCATTTCTTCTTAAAGGAATACTGCCCGACGCACTTTGCATTACCTGTAATGGGTTAAAAGAAAGATATTCAGGCATAAGGTCGTTCCCTTGCCGCAGTATCAATCCTCTATCTGAATAGGCATTTTCTTTCAACCCCTGAGCCTTTATCAGCAAGTCTCTCAGCATCATCCCAGGTGTTAATTCATAATCGCCCGGCATATAAACGGCACCCGCTACAGATACACGATTAGTAAATCGTTCGATCAGTTTTTTTACAACGTATGTCTCCGCGCGGCCTGGCTTATAAGTTGAAAATTCACTTTTATCAATATCTATTATGCGTTTTTCAATATCTGTAGCTTTGTAAGCGGTTACGCTTGCAGTATAAGCAGTATCAGAAAAACCACCTGCAAAATTTAATAAGTCCTGGAAAGTTTCGTTGGGCATAATTTCAAATAATCCCGTTCGCTTAACCTGTCCTGCTATAGAAACACGAACATCGTAGGTAGGAACTCTAATAATATCCTGGTCGCGTAAATTTATGTCACCACTGCGGTCTCCCTTTACAAGAATATCGTAAATATCAAGACGACTGATCACTTTACCGTTACGGATTATTTCGATCTTTCTCATACTTCCTATCTCGTTAGGACCACCGGAAAGATATAAGGCATTGAAGGCAGTAGCCAGAGAAGACAAATTATAGCCCCCGGGAGTTCTAACCTCACCCAGAACTGTTACTTTAATACTTCTTATCCGGCCAACAGCAACATTAACTTTGGTTAAGCCGGTACGAATATTTGAATATCCGGCACTGGCAAGCTTACTTTTAATTTTAGCGCTTGCCTGTTCTATTGCAAGGCCCGCTACATAAACAATCCCTACATAAGGAATATTTATATCCCCTTCAGGACTTACGGTAAGGTTGTATTTTGCTTCCTGGTATCCATAGATACTTATGTTTATTTCATCATCGGGACCCAATATATAACCTACCGGTGTTGCTATTTTATAATTGGGGGTAAAAGAGATTAGGCTATTATTAAATATCTCGAGGCCGAATATTTTCAACGGATTTTTTACTTTAGTTGTAATATTAGCAGTATCTCTGTACCTGCTGCTGCTTGGGTCCTGGTCATTATCTCTGTTATCTCTTTGAGAAGGACTGGAAGGAGCGGTTCTTACCGGTTCCATCATTCCTCTTTCGATTCTAATACGTAAAGTTGCCGCTTCAGTGCTTACCATTCCCCTTGAAAGAAAAACGCTCTGCATCTGGTCGGCAGTAATATTATTTTGTTTCATGTAATCAACTATTTGTGTTAGCTGCTCATTCGAAACATCCGACGACCTATAGTTACTTAAGTTAGAAGGCAGCGACGGTATTTGTGTTTGTGCAAATAAAACAGTGGAAACTAAAATACAAATGGCAGTAAAAACTAATTTAATCTTAGGCATAAATAATATATCTCAAAAAAATGAAGGTGCAAATTAAAGTGTTTTTAGTCTTACCAAAACTTTAAAAAATTGAAGCTTTAATACAAGCTTTTTAAATGAATTTTTTTTATTAAAACTTAAGCCCTGCAAAACAATCCTTTGCAAATGCTTAAGCTTTTATCTAAACAGGTGTTACTATTTGAAAGAAGCATGAATTTAGCCAGTAAGCACTGTAGAAGTTTTGAGACATAGACCTAAGAAAGAAAAACTTTATTTCAAATATTAAAGGAGGTGGATGAATTACTTTATGAAAAAAGATATTTTTAAATTTAAGAATAGCTTCTAACAAAACTGTACCTGAAATTTGTTTCTTACAGTTTTACAACTATACATAGCTTCGCCACCTCAATCACTATTTCTAATAAAAAAAGGTAGTAAGGGAATGCTCCTTATTACCTTTTTTTATATACAAAAGCATTAATTCAAACATTCAGGCACTTATCCTACAAGCTTTTATTAGCGTATAAAGATATGTAAACATGCCGATAAAAGCATAAAGGCCAGGCCTCTGTTATTCAACAGAGTTTTGCTGTTTTTGTAAAAGCAGAGGCATTAACTTTGTTGACCCTACTCATAATTAAGCGAATAGTGGAAAAAGAAGTATCTATTTGTTTAAAACCTCAATCATAATACATGCAACAACGCTATTATTCCCTCGATATCTTTCGTGGCGCTACTGTTGCTTTAATGATACTTGTGAATAATCCTGGTTCCTGGGCTCATATTTATAGTCCTTTAGAGCATGCGCCCTGGAATGGTTGTACGCCTACCGATCTTGTATTCCCTTTTTTTCTGTTTGCGGTGGGAAATGCTATGGCTTTTGTTATGCCAAAATTAGAGCAAATAGGAACATACTGGTTCCTAAAAAAAGTAATCCGAAGAACTATATTGATATTTATGATTGGTTTATTTCTTAATTGGAGTCCCTTCATTCAATGGAAAGAAGATCATCTTGTTTTTAAAAGCTGGGAAAATATCAGAATATTTGGTGTCTTACAACGAATAGCATTGTGTTACTTTTTTGCTTCTCTTATAGTTTATTTTACTAAAACAAGAACTTCACAATTTATCTGTGCCACTATATTGTTTGGGTATTGGTTACTCTGTCTAATGCTGGGAGATAAGAATGATCCTTACAGCTTGAACGGTTTTTTTGGTACTGATATAGATAAGAAGATTTTGGGAATAAATCACCTTTATAAAGGTGAAGGAGTTGCTTTTGATCCGGAGGGATTAACAAGCACTATTGCAGCAATTGTTCAGGTGGTATTTGGATATTACATAGGAAAATATATACGGGAGAACGGTAAAGTTCCGGACACGGTTTTTGAAACCAAAGTGACTAATCATGAACCTTATAAAATGCTTAGTCATCTTTTTATTACGGGAGCTATTTTAATTTTTGTTGCTTTTTGCTGGGACCTTGTTTTCCCAATCAACAAAAAAATATGGACAAGTAGTTATGTCTTTTATACAACAGGACTCGCACTTATGGTAATAGGCTTATTGATATACCTGGTTGAATTTAGAAAAGAAAGAGGAGTATGGAGCAAATTTTTTGATGTTTTTGGTAAAAACCCTTTGTTCATTTTTTTCCTAAGTGGATTTTTACCAAGAATTCTCGCGCTTTTTCGCTGGGTTGATCATCGCAAAACGGATGGAGAGTTAGTGTACATCTCGCCATTACCGTGGTTTTACGAACATATATGTAGGCCACTTTTTACCAACTTAAAAAACGGTTCCTTGTTATATGCACTTTGTATGGTAGCCTTTTATTGGGTTATTGTTTATTTTCTTGATAAGAAAAAGATATATATAAAAGTATAAAGCTTTAAACTGACCCTCGTAATGCGTGCAAGTACAAGTCTTAATCTTAAAAACTCAGCTATGCTTAAAATTCCACAAGATTTATTGTTTCAATTACGATCCACCATATAAGAACCTCTGCTGTTAAACTGTAAGGAGATAATTTTTATTTAGAAACCTAAAAGATTTATAGACAAATGCCTCAAACATATTGAAGAACTTTTCTTAGAGGCTTTAGCAACATAGTATACCAATGTGGTATATTGCCGTTCATCTTCCACGCTTTATAATCCTCCAAATGTGCTTTTAATCGGTGTTTAATACTTTGTCCGCTATTTCCGCCCGCACGCATGTTTACCAAAACCCGTGGTACATAATGTGTTTTAATTCTGTTTTTATAAAGGAAGCGAAGCATTAACTCATAATCGGCAGCAGATCTAAGTTCAGTGTTGAAATAACCATATTTGTCGTAAATTTCTTTTCTTACAAACACAGTCGGATGTGGTGGCATCCATCCATAATTAAATTTAGTATACTTATACCTGCCGGAGCGCCATTTTCTAATAATCTTCTCATTATGCTTTGCATCAATGTAATTTAAATCAGCGTAAACTGCATCGCAATTAACTCTTTTAAATTGTTCAACTACATCATCAATCGCTTTTTGGTCAGTATAAAAATCATCAGAATTTAATATCCCTATAATATCGCCAGTAGCTATTTGTATCCCTTTATTCATTGCATAAAAAATTCCATTATCTCTTTCGGAGATTAAAGGACCGCCATGTCCAGAAGATTTAATTATATCCAGTGTATTATCTTTTGACTTACCATCAATTATAATGTGTTCAATATTAGGATAATTTTGACTTTGAACAGATTTAATAGTGTCTGCAACTGTTGAGGCACTGTTGAAACAAACCGTAATAATTGATACTCGCATACAACTAATATTTGGGTGTTTATCTTAACAAAGCACCCCTAATATAAAAAACTAATTTATTAATAATTCTTTTTTTAAAACCTTTGCTAAACTCGCAGTTATTCAGAATTAAACTCTTTGACAAAATTAGCATGATTAAATTAATTTTTTGCTAAAAAAATTGTCAAAGATTGATCTCTATTTCAACTTGAATTTTCTCAGATGAACAGACAATTATTAGGATTAATTGTTTAATACTAAAATAAAAAAAAGGGAAATTTAAGAATAAGAACTAAGTCTGGGTTAGCTGCAAGGCAGGTAGGTCAGCGTTTGCACAGGATGTTAGTGGAGGATTAACAAAAGAAATCATACTGTAGATAGTGCTAACGATATACGCGGAAACCAATAAATATGCTTTTCGGAGTCGACACAAAATTATTTGGAGTGCAAAGATTTTAATAACATTATCTGTAAGCACATGAGATATTACGGGTAATGATATATATATTTAGTCCTTAAAATAACCCCCTTTCTTTCCGCTTATCCCAAACGTAAGTCCTAATTAGTAGTGTGCGTGGCTCTAAGTTCGGATAACGTACTTGAATTTAAGGCGGTTTCACTAATCTTTATGCTATTTTTTTTAACTTCCCTTCTTTTAAATATGTTGTATTTAAATATGCAATAAATAGCTCTAAAACCATCTCTCCAGCCAATTTTCTTTCCTTCCTCATAGGTCCTTCCATAATAGGAAATTCCGACTTCGTATATCCTTATTCCTGGGATTCGAGCAATTTTGGCTGTTACTTCAGGTTCAAAACCAAAACGCTTTTCCTCTAAATGAATATTTTGAATTATTTCCTTTCTGAAAAGTTTATAACAGGTTTCCATATCTGAAATATTTAGATCTGTAAACATATTAGAAACGAATGTAAGTATTTTGTTTCCAATGGTATGCCAAAAGAATAGGATACGATGAGGTTTGCCATTATTAAACCTGCTTCCAAAAACTACATCTGCAAAATCATCAATAACAGGTTCTATTAAAAGATTGTATTCTCTCGGGTCATACTCCAGGTCGGCGTCCTGAACAATTATAAGCTCTCCGGTAGCATGTTTTATACCAGTATGCAAGGCACTGCCTTTACCGGAATTTACTTCATGTTTTAAGTAACATATATTCAATTCACTGTTTTCACGGATGTATTTTAAAATTACCTGTTCAGTATTGTCACGGGAGCAATCATTAACAATAATAATTTCCTTTTCCAGTCCTCCAATAAGTTTAACCCGCTTAATCTTATTTAAAATCAAATGAATAGTTGCTGCTTCGTTGTATGCCGGTATAACAATAGACAATAGCTTCATGATGAAAAATATTTTTTAGTTGTGATTTGTTTGCTTATGAAAATGACCCTTTCGGGTTTATAATTGCATTGAGTGCCGCCAATGTTATGTGTAGTAAGTGTGATAAGATTATTACTTGTCATATTTGTCCAGCAAATAGAGTTCTCTATTTTTATCCAATTCTAAATTAGGCTCTGCCGGCCTCTTTTCAGCCTTATCAAAATGCATTTTATATTGGTTAGTCAATTCCAGACTGGTACCATAGTGTTTTAGAAAAAAGCCTTTATTAAGAGACATGGCATTTGAATATAGCATGGAGATAAAACCAAATGATACAAAGATAATGGTATGTATAATTGTTGCAGAACCTTGTTTAATAAATGTATTTAAATAAGGAATTACCAAATATATTAATGCAGGAATAAGAGGAATTAAAAACCGCGGATCATAAAACGGCCAGAGGAATATCATACTGCAATAAGAAAAAAATACCCAAAAGGCAAAGTGTTTATATAACCGGTGAACAAAAACTATTCTGCCTATCGCTATAAAAGTAATTAAACCTATAAAAATGAATATGTAATCAGATATATTATAAGCTTTTAAAATTGATGACTCAACTTTACTTGCCGGTAAGTTTATCATAAATTCTCCTATTTCTTTGAAATGAATGCAAAGTCTTTCAATTATTGTAATTGGATGTTGGAGCATACTATTAATTTCCAATTGTTTTATATAAGATACTTTTTGTTCAAGCAATGGAAGCTTTAATCCAAAAAAGATAGTTGAAGCTGCCACTACAAGTATTAAAAGGCCAAGTATGTATTTGTTACTAAATACATAATGCTTTTTCATGTATAGAATATAAAATATTACTCCACTAAAGATAACGATGCCTGCAGTTCGCAAATAGATTGATAAAAACGCGAATATAATAGCAGGAACTATAAACTTATAATTTCCTTTAAAAACTTTTGAAAATGAATAAATGCTGATTGTAAATGGAAGCAAGTAAAGGTGATCTGCAATCGAAAGCGAAAAATGTTTGATATTTATAAAGGACAGCAAAAGAAACGAAAGAAATAATAGTTTTCGTTCTATTTCAAACACTATTGCTAATAAATAGCCTGAAGTTGTAACAGCTAAAATGTTAATGAATGTAATAGAAAAAGAATTAAGTATATGTATTTTGTCTAATGATTGAATAAATCTTGGATAACCAACCGGATAAAAGTCATGAGCAGCAATGCTGTTGTTACTTAAGTAGCCGTTTAAATATTCCAGTATATTCAGATACCTTACGGAGTCGGTATTTAATCGTAATGGTGAAAAAACATTCAGGATGGCTAATACCATTACAAAGGTAAATAGTAATCCATCCATTTTTTTTGCTACAGTGAAAGAGTAAGTTTTCTTACTCTCGATTTTTTCAATGATCATGGATTTTTTTAAAATGAACGCCAGGAAATACTTTCGCTAAAAGTAATGTTTTATATTTCTATTATATTCGAATTGGATGAAGTATTGGTAAAGCTATTATTAAATTCAAGATGTTTTAAAGGAACGGGAACACCTTTTTGGATAAACCGTAGGGATGACTACCTCAATCAAACAGGTGTGATAGGGTCTGGATAGTTTATGCACGACCTTCGTTAAAGTTTGTAAACGAAAGATCAATAAAATAGTAAGTTATGATAGTCAGCGAAAAAGCTATTGTTTCAATGCGATATGCCATGAAGAACAGCCAGGGAGAACTGCTTACCTCTTTAGAGGATTCCCCGCTGTTTACTTTTTTGCCGGGATCAGGAACTGTTTTGCCAGCACTGGAATCTGTTCTGTTTGGTATGGCGGCGGGAGAGAAAAAAACTGTTTATGTTTCAAGAAAACAGGGATTCGCCGGTTTGGATGATGATTTTTATTTTGATATAGTTATTGATAATGTGCGCGAAGCAAGTGAAGAAGAAATTATGAACGGTCAGCCTTTTATGGAAATACCGGCAAACGAATGCAGTTCAGACTGCGCCTGTCGACGCCAAAATCCTATCTAATAGTAATCATTATCAAATATTGGTTATATTAGAAATCTGGTTATCTATACATCTGCAAATATTACACACCTTTATACAATAGTTACAACATTGTTCATGCAGGCTTTATATTTCGGGGCTATCTGCAATAATTAAAAAGTTTTATGATAAGAGTTGTTATTTGTTTATGCATGTTTGCCACATTTACTTGTTTTAGAACAAATGCCCAGGTTAATAAAAGCAACAATGTTTCCGCGAAAAAGCCCAATGTATTATTTATAGTAGCTGACGATATGAACACCTATGCTTTTCTCAAAAACTATCCCGTTCTTAAAACCCCCGCTTTAGATAAACTGGTGAGTCAATCCTATTATTTCAAAAATGCAACCTGTGCGGCTCCGGCTTGTATTCCGTCACGGGCTTCTTTCTGGACTGGTGTGTCGCCACATACAACAGGTTCTTATTTTAACGTTCAAAATATTTGGAACAATACAATTC
>MWYU01000615.1 GCA_002050375.1 Chitinophagales bacterium 62-2 | reverse complement strand
GTATTCATCATTCCCAGGTACGAAACGAAACAGACAGCAACTACTCGGTAATCTTTTCTTTTTGGGATAGGTTGCATTCTACTGCAAGGCTCAATGTTGCACAGGATACGATAGTAATAGGCGTACCAACTTATCAAAATGCTGAAGAGTTAACACCAGGTTATTTATTAAAACTTCCCTTTACAAAAATCAGGCAATGGAAAGACGAAGGAAGTACACTAAGTATACCAGAAACAAATGCGAATAAAAACGTGTTAAATAAATAAAAGAACAGGCATGAGAATGTGTTTATTTCTCCTATTTTTAGGCTTATCCCAAACTGCTATGCCACAGGTAAAGAGCAAATCTTTTCAATTTTTATTGAATACCATCTTATCGGCTAAAACACCAGTTATTAATATAAAAGAGGCAGCAGCAAATAAAAATAATTATACTTTTTTAGATGCAAGAGAAGCCAAAGAATATAATGTAAGCCACATACTCAATGCCCGCTTTGTAGGTTCTGAGCAATTTGAATTGCCTGCAATAAGTGACCTGCCAAAAAATAAGCCGCTCATAGTTTACTGCTCACTAGGCAAGCGCAGCGAAAAGATTACAAAGAAATTATTGAAAGAAGGATTTAGTAATGTTCGCAATTTATATGGTGGCATTTTTGAATGGGTAAATGAAGGACACGGTGTGGTAGATAATGAAAATAAACCTACGAATAAAGTGCATGCTTATGGACGCTTTTGGGGACAATTTTTAGAAAAGGGTGAAAAAGTTTATTAAAATTTATGGCAAGAATAAACGTAATACAATACAATGCAGCAGAAGGTGAACTTAAAACCGTTTACGATGATTTAATTACCAAACGTGGGCAACTATCTGAAGTGTTAAAAATACAAAGCCTTCATCCTTCATCTATAAAATCTCATACTGCTTTTTACATGGACATCATGTTCAACAAATCTGCTTTGTCGAGGGCAGAAAAGGAAATGATTGCAGTAGTTGTCTCTGTTGTTAATGGCTGCATGTATTGTCAAACCCATCATGGAACAGCTTTGAATAATTATTGGAAAGATGAAAGCAGGATTGAGCAACTAAAGAGCAATTACAACCATGCTGGGTTATCGGAAAAAGAAGTTGCCATGTGTCATTTTGCAGTGCATCTTACCAAATATCCTGCTGCACACGAAAATGAAGATTACACGCAACAATTAAGAAATAAAGGTTTAGATGATCCAGCCATTTTGGATGTAGTGCTCGTTACATCGTATTTCAACTTTGTTAATCGTATGGTTCTGTCTTTAGGTGTGCAATTGGAAGAACATAAAGGTGAAGGATATAAATATTAAATTCACTCTTAATTTTAAAAAAATCAACTTATTTTATGATCTGATCTGTTGTACCGCATTCCTTTGCTCAGCAGATAAAGCAACTATTTTTATCATCAGCAACCTTTTCACCAAAATAAGCACTTCCCTATGTATAAAATTTTCATTCTGTTGATTGCTTTTAACAGCTTTTATTCCTGTAAAACAATCCCAAAAGGAACGGGTGCAAATCCACCATCACCTAACTTATATACCCAATTACTACAAAAGCATGTTGATGATTCCGGATGGGTGAATTATAAAGGGCTTATTAACGACAGGAATAAATTAGAAGAATATTTACAATTGCTCAGTAATAACCCGCCTGGTGAGCAATGGAGCCGAAATGAACAGATAGCTTACTGGATAAACGCTTACAATGCATTTACCCTAAAACTTATTATAGACCATTATCCTTTAAACAGTATTAAAGACATTGGATTCTTTATTCAGATACCTTTTGTAAATACTCCCTGGCAAAAGAAATTCTTTTCTATCGGGGGCGACAAAATGGATATTGATGAAATTGAGCACAACATTTTACGTAAAAGATTTAATGAGCCTCGAATACATTTTGCGTTGGTATGTGCATCCCGCTCCTGTGCAAAGCTGCGGAGAGAAGCTTATACAGGGAGCAAGCTGGATGAACAACTGAATGAACAGACAAGAGCTTTTCTTGCTAATAAAAATAAGAATAAAATAACTGCAGACAGTGCCGCCATATCCAGTTATTTTAAATGGTTTAAAAAAGATTTTACAAAGAATAATGGAACTGTAAGAGAATACATCAACAAATATGCACCTGTAAAAATAAATGAGAATGCCCCCATTACTTATCTGAAATATGATTGGAAGTTGAATGAGCAGCTGTAGGTTAAGGGTTTTAAAGCATACTGAAAAGGCCTGAAGACGAGAAGGTTTACAGATAAAATGTTTCGATAGCTATCGGAAGGTGATGCCAAAATACTTTAAACTCAGATATCAACCCCCGACTGTTAAAACTGGTGCCGGTTTTACATAATCATTAATCTAATCCTTTGCCTTTTCCACTTTCCTTTCATCTTCTTTTTTCTTTTTCTCTTCCTGTTTCGTAGTCTGCCGGATGTCCTGGAAACTTCCTTCGCTTATAATTGTAGAGTAGTTATTCGGTACAGGAAGATTTTCTAATTCTATGTTTGCGTTTAAGGTGAATTTATAAGGTTTATCGTTATTCTTACTTAAGAATAAACCCGCATCACTAATTACTTCACCCAATTTTAGCTTAAAAGGAAACTTAAATGTTTTTGTTTCTTTCTTTGGCAACACAAAGCGTTCACCAAAAGAACCTTCAGCCCATGTATCGCCACCTACTTCAAACTTATAACTGGTACCTTTAATGATCATATCCATTGCATTAGGATTAAGCAGGCTTATCTCTGCTTCCAGTTCAATTCCTTTGAAAATTTTAAAGGCTGAAACAGAAACTCCTTCCATTTTTGATTTTAAAGTCTTTAATAAAGGCAGGTATTGCTCCGTAGTATAAGGGACTTTAATATTCTGCCCTTCCCATAAATGTATATACGAAACAGTTTCAAACCGCTCTAAGGCACTGTCTTTGTTTTCAAAATCTTTGTTGTACTCTTTACTTTTAAATATATAGGGTAACACAACCTTACTGGTATCGTTCGCTTTAATTTCAAAAGGTTCTTTTTTGCTGCCGCTTAAATACTCTTTGCCTTCAATAATTAACCGGTATTGTATGGAGTCAACACGAATACTGATATCATTAGGGTTATAAATCCTCAATTCTGTTTTCGATTCGGCATTTGCTTTATCCTGTATCACAAACACATTGGCAGTGCTTGTTATTACAGGCGGCTCATATTTCTTTTTAACATAGAAGTAGAGAAATGCAGCAACTGCTACAAGAAATAAAATAATTCCGCCTATCCAATAAAAAACCTTTTTTCTCTTTGTTGCAGGCATGTTTAATATTTGAGATATTAAGAATTGTAATAGAATGATTACGCCTATCTGTCTAATGAATAAACGATGTGCATTGAGATTAAGTTTTCCCTTCTAATGGGAAAAGAACTTATCGTATAGCACGGATTTGCATCACTGCATCTTTTACTTCCGTAACAGGACGTTTGCATACTTTATCCTGGCATACATAAATAGTAGTTTGACCTTCCACTAATTTATTTTCCAATAATTCTAACGTTGCTTTTTCTTTACTTCCTAAAAGCAGCATATTCGGAAGGTAGTATTCATCTATCATCTGACGTTTAGGCAAATCATCCTTTCCAACTATTGCCACTTCATAAAGACCGCTTACAAAACCAGCTTCCAATATGCCCCAATTCGGATAAAAATAAATATTCTGCTGCACGTCTTTTTGAACATTCAACAACATTTGCTGTGCTGTTTTAATTTGAGCTTCATCACTAAAGTAGTGTCCGAGATAAAAGAGGTTTTTAGCCATTTCAGAGTTGGAAGAAGGAATAACATTATCTGATATTTCCATTTTACGGGATATAAGATTTGAATGTTGGTTGTGGGTATAATAAAACATTCCTGAAGCAGTGTCAAAGAAATGAGCCTGTGTGTAACCAGCCAGCTCTTTGGCTTTATACAGCCATTTCTCGTCAAAGGTTGCCTGGTACAATTCTATAAAAGCAGAAATGGTAAAGGCATAATCATCAAGAAAACCTGCAATGGAAGATTTGCCGTTTTTATAATTGCGGGTCATTTCGTTATTTTTCGAAATAGCTTTTGCCGATAAAAATTCTGCATTCTTAAGTGCTGCTTTTAAAAACTTTTCTTCACCAAATGTCCTGTAAGCATCTGCATACCCTTTCAGCATCAAGGCATTCCATGCAGTAAGTATTTTGTCATCCAGGTTAGGGCGAACACGTTTATTGCGTACACTTAAAAGTGTTGCCTTGTCAGCTTCAATCTTTTCTTTTAATTGCTCTTTGGTTAGATGGTATTTTGCCGCTATGGCTTCATCAGCCGTATTTCTGAATAAGATATTTTTTCCTCTCTCCCAATTGCCACCAATAGTTACATTAAAGTAGTCATTAAAAAGACCGGCTTCTTTACCTAGCACATTTTCAATTTCCCGCTTTGTCCAAACATAAAATTTCCCTTCCTCACCTTCGCTGTCAGCATCGAGTGATGAATAAAAAGCTCCTTCGGGAGACGTCATTTCACGTTCTATAAAATCAAGTGTTTCATACACTACTTTTTTATACAAAGGGTCTTTTGTTGCTTCATACCCATGAGCATATAGGCTTACGAGTTGTGCGTTATCGTACAGCATCTTTTCAAAATGAGGCACATGCCAATTGGCATCAGTTGAATAACGTGCAAAGCCACCACCAACATGGTCATAAATGCCTCCAAAAGCCATGTTATTTAAAGTAGTTGTAACTGCACTTAAAGCCTTTTCATTCTTACTTAGGTAATGATAATAAAGCAGGTATTCCCATACAGCCGGCATAGGAAATTTGGGAGACCTTTTTTCGCCTCCTTTTTTGTAATCTATATTAGGTTGTATGTTGCTGAAAATGCCATCCAGATTATTAAGCGTAAACGAGGCGGTTGCTTTATTAAAAGGCACGTTCTCAATAGAGTGGATACCTTGTGTAACCTTTGCCGCCTGATCGCTAAGTTTCGCCCGGTTTTTCTGGTACAGGTCAATAAAATAATTAAGCATTTGTATCCAGTCTTTTTTAGGAAAATAGGTGCCTGCATAAAAAGGCTTACCATCAGGCATAGCAAACGCATTCAAGGGCCAGCCACCCCTTCCGGAAATTAATTGTGCGGCATTCATATAAACCTGGTCTACATCAGGCCGCTCTTCTCTGTCTACTTTAATGCTGATAAAATGTTCGTTCATTATACGGGCAACAGCAGGGTCTTCATAGCTTTCCTTTTCCATTACATGACACCAGTGACAGGCGGCATAGCCAACGCTAATGATAATCATCTTGTTTTCATCCTTTGCTTTCTTCAATGCTTTCTCGCCCCAGGGGTACCAATTTACAGGGTTGTGTGCATGTTGTAATAAGTAGGGACTGCTTTCATGTATAAGCTCATTAGTGTAAGAGTGGCTATTGCTCATTTTTGCATTTTTATTATTTTGCGTTTGCCCGCAGGAAGAATTTAATAAAAGGCAAAGGCTTATGGTTATGACAGAATTTATTTTGTTCATTTTTTTTGATTTTATGACATATAATTCAAAACCGGTTATAGATTGTTGCCGGTTGCAACAAACAAAGCATATTGTGCCTTGTTATATTCTGATACAGCGTTGATATAATCTAACTGTGCCTGTATAAAGTATTGCTGCACCTGAAACACTTCAAACGGTTTTGCCGTTCCGAGCTTTTGCCGTTCCGTACTTTGATACAAAGCTTCTGATGCCGACTGCAAGCCTTCTTTTGCAATGGTTATTTGTTCGTTGGCAATTTGTACTTGTGCTGCGGCTGTAGCTGTTTCCTGCTGATACTGGTTTTGAAATTGCGCTACTCTGTTTTGCTGCAACGCAATTTGTGCATTCCATTGCTTTATGTCTCCTTTGTAAGTTAATCGTCCCAATGGTAAATTCCACAGCAATGAAGCATTTAACTGGTAGGTGTTGTAAAGTTGTACCGAATAAGCGCCAAAACCTCCATTATCGAAACCGATTTTGAGTTTGGGAATAAGCAAACCCTGATTGGCAGTTTTTCGTGAGGTTTTATACGATTGTAACGCTGCATTCAACCCTAAATATTCGGGGCGTTTTTGAAAGCCTGTAGTATCGTTCAACTCCGTTGTCAATTTTAAAGGCGCTAAAACCGTGTCGGCGGATAACAACCTGGTGTTGCTTTCTAAATTTAATAAGCTCGCCAGCACTGCTGACAACTTTGACCAGTCGCTTTTTGCCTGCAGCATGGAGATGGTAATATGCCTGAAATTGCTTTGTGCCAGCAGGTAGTCGGATTGATACGATAAACCGACATCCACCTTTATTTTTATTTGCTGCGAAATGGTATCCGATTGTTCTGCCAACTGTTTCAAAAAAATATACTGCAATTGTGCTGCCTGCAAATCGTAATAAGTGTGAATGGCGTTTAATACTATTTTGTTTTTTTCTGCCACACTGAAATAACTTGCTGATTGTGCTTTTTGCCGGGCTGCCAATGATTGATAAAATCCTTTGCCAAAATCTATTTCTGCTGCAATCCCCAAACCT
The DNA here is from genome assembly GCA_002050375.1 of Chitinophagales bacterium 62-2. Lineage (GTDB taxonomy): Bacteria > Bacteroidota > Bacteroidia > Chitinophagales > Chitinophagaceae > Segetibacter. Next base: position 5,516 of record MWYU01000615.1, on the reverse strand, counting down.
GTCCACAAATTGTCTCTGTTGACACCTGTAAAGATTTTGCCATCAGCGTTCATAGCAGCGCCGTTTAAATAATGTGTTGTGTACCCGGCATATATATTAGGCAACCACCATTCCCTTGCTTTGCTTTGGTCGGCTAGTGCCTGCTGATATCTTAACTGATACTCTTTTACCGTTAAGTTGTTCGCTCCCGCTAATTGCAAAACTGTTTCAAGATTTATGGCAAATGGTTGCTGTGCATTGGTCACTTGTGCAGCTATCAATAAGATGAAAGGGGCAACCACCTTTTTTAATTTTATGCTTATGCTCATTGGTTGTTTCCCTTTTATTGATTAATGAATGTTTTTGTCTGAACGGCAGCGCCATCACTTACTAATTCTTTTCCCTGTACTATAATCATATCCGTTTCTTTCAAAGGGGCGTCTAATAATTCCGTGTACTTTTCATCACGAATACCTGTCTTTACATCTGCCTTTTTTGCTTTGCCATTCTGCACTACATAAATAAATGATTGTCCTTTGATATTGCCGATAGCTTCATTAGGAACGGACAATGCGTCTTCATGTCCGCTTCTTTTAATATTCACTTTGGCATACATACCAGGGCGGATTTTAAAATCTTTATTGGGTAAATCAATTTCAACTTTCATTGTTTTCGTTTCATCCACACTATATGCATTTCGGGTAACGGTGGCAGAAAACTTACTGTTAGCAAGCTCCGGAAAAGTGATTTCGGCTATTGTATTTTTATCAATCAGAACGGCATCTGTTTCAGGAATATTAATTTGCAATCGAATTGGTTGAAGGTCCTGCAACTCAAATAAAGGCATCGAACTATTGTTATTTAAACCATTTTGTATAAGGCTCCCTTTGTCAGCAAACCGATTGGTAATAACTCCGCTAAATGGGGCTCGTACCATCAGATAACTTATCTGCATATTGATGTTCCTTACTTTAGCATTAGCAGCCTCATATCCAGAGCCTGTTATATCCTGTTCATCCGTTGCCTGCGCTAAAGCTCTTTTATAATCTGCTTCCGCCCGTTCTAAATCATTAATGGAAGTGAGCTGTGGTGTTTTTTCATATATGCTTTTCAGGCGGTCGTACAAAGCTTTTTTTGCTTTTATATCAGCGCCTACCATCGTTTGCTCCCTGTTATTTTTCAGCCTGAAATACAATGAGGATTTTTCTTTTAGCTCTGCTCGTATCTTATCTCTTTCTCTGTATAAATCAGGATTTTCTAAAACGGCAAGCACTTGCCCTTCTTTTACAAAAGACCCAATATCTGCTTTTAATACTTTTAAATAACCACTTGTCATAGCGTATAGCTTTACCATTTGATTAGGTTTCGCTATACCTGTTATTTGCAGTGGAGCATTGAAAGAATGCTGTTGTGGTGTAGCTATTAATACTGTAGGAATATTTCTCGTTTCTGTATTGCTTGTGTTTTCTTTTTTATTTCCACAAGAAGCTAACATTGCCAGCGTAAATGGAATAATTATATAGGTTTTACTAATGTTCATTTTTACATTCTTTTTTTGATTGAACAAATAAAATAACACAGGCACTACATAGAGGGAAAGCACTGTGGCAGCAAGTACACCACCAATAATGGCACGTGCTAATGGCACATTGGCTTCACCGCCTGTTTCATATCCTATTGCCATTGGTAACAGTGCAAGAACTGCTACAACTGCTGTCATAATAATAGGACGGAAACGATTGGCAACTCCTTCCCGTATAGCTTGCATCAAAGGCATTCCTTCTTTGTGAAGATTATTCATTTTATCTACCAGAAGATTGCTGTATGCCACAGTAATACCCACCATCATTATAATACCCATCATAGATTGGATGTTGAGGTATGTATTTGTAAGCAGCAACATACCTGTAACACCTATCAATCCAAGTGGAATAACACTAATTATAATTAGTGGTAGTTTGAACGAACGGAGTAAAGGAACAATAACCAGGTATACTAATAAAATCGCCAGAGCCAATCCTAAACCAAGGTTACTGAAACTTTCATTCATGCTTTGGATTTCGCCTCTTATAACGACATTGTATCCTTCGGGTAAATTTTTTCGAAGCGTTTGCAGCCTCTGTTCAATATCGTCTGAAACCGAACCTATATCTCTTCCTTCCACATTTGCAAATACGTCTGTTACCCGTTGTAAATCCAAATGATTTATTTCAATGGGGGCAGACGTAACAGAGGTTTTTGAAACATTTTTCAATAAAGTGGCATTTGTCTTTCCGTCAGAATGGATTCCGGTTATGGTTATATTTTCTACTGCCTGGGGATTGTCCAGTTCTACCTCAGGATAAGTAACACCTACATAATAATGGTTACCGTTTTTTTCATCTATCCAAAAAGAAGGTTTGAAATTGACAGAAGAATTAAGAGCAGAAACTGTATTTTTAACTATAGCTTCTGAATTAATACCTAATTGTGCTGCTTTAGTCCGGTCAATATCAACTTTAATTTCCGGATGGTCATATCGTTGCTGAATACGTACATCTTCAGTTCCTTTAACTTGTTGTACAATATCACGTACTCTAAGAGCAATGTCATGTGATTTATGCAAATCATTACCAATAATTTGAACGTCAATTGGTGAAGGAAGGCCAAAGTTTAAAGCTGCGGTTACAATTCCACCAGTGTTAAAGATGAATTGCACTCCAGCAAATTGCTGTTTTAATTTTACCCGGAGCATTTTTACATAATCAGCGGTTTTAGTTTTATATCCTTCTTTTAATTGAATAGCAATAGTTGCGTCCTGTGTTCCTGAATTAGGAGTATATGCTGCGGGCCAATCATTCAACACACCCATATTTGAAATGATGATATTTAAATCCTCTCCCATTTCCCTTCTTATAAATGTTTCAATTTGACTAATGGTTTCTTCAGTATTTTCTATCCGGGTTCCGCTTTCCATCCGCACATCAATGGAAATCTGACCAACATCCATCTGAGGAAATAACTCTCTTCCAACTTTAGTAAATCCATATAGTGTGATGATAAATAATATTGCAACTGTACTCAACAGCCACCATCGCATTCTTATCATTCTATCCATCGAATTAGAATATTTTTCTGTAAGACGATGAAACCATTTTTGAAATCCCTTTAAAACTTTTAAATATTTTGCCTCTTGATCCCCCGTTTCTATTTCTTCATGCTTAAATAATGCTGCTGCCATAATGGGCACAAGTGTCATAGAAATAAATCTTGAACCTATCATTGCAAGTGAAACTGTGATTGCCAATGGCGTAAAAAGATATTTGGATATTCCTGTAAGAAAAACGATAGGAAAGAATACAATAATGATAGTAAGTGTTGTAACTAAAACAGGCATAGCAACTTCCTTGGTTCCCTCGTATGCAGCAATGGCTGGAGATTTTCCTGTCTTGAGATGCTTTTCAATGTTTTCTATTACTACAATGCTATCATCAACGAGTAAGCCAATGGCTAAGGCAATCCCTCCTAAAGTCATACTATTAATAGTATCTCCTGTAAAGTATAAACCGATAAAAGCAAACATGATGGAAAGCGGAATGCTTAACGCTGTGATAAACGTGGCTCTGAGATTTCCGAGAAACAGAAGCAAAGCCAGTGAGACCAGTACCAGCCCAATTATGCCCTCTTTCATTAAACCATTTATTGAATGGCGAACATATATTGACTGGTCCACCACTACATCCAGGTTCACTGATGCTGGTAGTCTTTCTTTAAGTTCTGTAAGCCTTCCTTTTACACCTTCTACCGCAGCTATCGTGTTAGCACCTGTTCTTTTATAGATGGGAATGTACACCTGTCGTTTCCCATTGATATGAACCATGTTTGTTTGAATGGCGCTTGCATCTTTTGCATACCCTATATCTTTAAGAAAAATTGGTGAGCCATCTGCATTCATTTTTATTACAACATCATTGAAGTCATTTACTTCAGGAAGCATTCCATTTGCATTGACGCTGTAATTGAGCTTGCCAATGTTTACGTCACCGGTTGGTATCATTACATTATTGCGCTGTATTGCTTCAATAACATCTGTTTGCGCCAGGTTATAAGCCTGCAATTTATCCGGGTATACATACATATAAATTCTGCGAAGCTTTCCGCCAAATACAGCAGGGGCAATCACTCCCGGAACAGAACCCAACAAATTCCTTAATTGGAAATAAGCTATATCATACAGTTCTTTTTCAGTCAGGCTATCGCTGCTTACTGCCAATAATGATAATGGAATGGAAGCTGTTGGGTCAAATGGCATAACCATAGGCGGCACTGTGCCTGGAGGCAGGTAATACAAGTCAGACATGGCCAGAGAAGTAACCTGCGATAACGCCGTATTGGGATCTGTATCTTCTGTAAAAAAGTCTTTAACGATACTAACCCCAATCATGCTTTTACTTTCCTGTCTTTGAATGCCGTTTGCCTGTCCCGTCCAACGTTCAAGGCGACTGGTAATATCTTTTTCCATAACCTCGGCAGGCATACCAGGATAAAGGGTAAGCACCTGTACTGCAGATGATTTGTAATTAGGCAGAATATCTACCGGCAGTTTTGCTATAGCGACAATGCTGATTACCGCTATTAATAATGCAAACACGATAATCAGAAATTTATTCTTAAAAGCTAATTCTAACATGTTTTTCTTTGGTTTAATTTTTTTAATGCAGTCGGGCACGGCGGGGAAAAATATACCGTTGGTATTAAAATATAGTATGAAAGATTGGGAGACGTGCTAACGCACAAAATCCCCTAAACAGAGGTTAATAGAACATTACCCGCTGAACAGAGGAATTAAACCAAAGGTGGACCGCGAAGAGATTGAGTAAGTATAGGAGGACCGCCACGACAAGAAAATATCGGGATAGTCTGTCTCTTTTGTATAAAAGTAATTAAGGGCAGTTCAGGAACAGAGACAAGTACAATGTACTGGTCGTTGAAGTTTTTGAAAGAGTAATGCTGCTGGTATTGCTTATCTAACTTTACATCAAAGCATTCATATTTTTGTTCATGAAAAGAAGCCTTGGAGTGACCTGAATGTTCGGTTTTGCTCATTTCTTGTGTGCAGTCACCATGATAGCGTGTGCCGTCGTTATGATAGCAAACCTGCGTCTTAAAGCTCAGGGACTGAACAGCGAAAACAAGTAGAAATAATATGGCGGTTACTTTTTTCAAGTTTGGACAAAACTAACAAAAAGATTTTTAGGCAGCAGAAAAATGAATAGTTAAAGCTGTAACAAAATGAATAGCTGAAATTGTTATGGCAATGAACATGTCTGTAAACGAACTAATTAGACAGGTCATCATCTCCTTTCAAAGCAGTTTATTCAATGTGTTTTTTGGCTATAGGTTAAAAAAGAAAGCAAACAGAAAATATAAATGTTCAATAAAGCTTGTCGTGACAATCGGTTTTGTTTACCACGCTTGTCAGGTTTTCCTAAAAATGACGACTAATAATTTTAAATCAAAAATATTAGTTATGGAAAACAAATTGGGTCGTTCTATTC
>MWYU01000639.1 GCA_002050375.1 Chitinophagales bacterium 62-2 | reverse complement strand
TAACTGCACGAAATAAAGACGGATTTGGTAACTTTAATCTGTTAATCGCTAGGCTAAATAAAGAGTGGTAAAGTGAAGTAAAGTCTTAAAGGATTTTCGGTTTTTATAGACCAATAAATAGACCAAAAAAAGGAGAACCCGCCACCAGGGCGGGTTCTAAGAGAATTAAAGCGGACCGGACGGGACTCGAACCCGCGACCTCCGCCGTGACAGGGCGGCATTCTAACCAACTGAACTACCGATCCGTTTTCCCTAATAACTTCCGTTTTTAAGGAGGGCAAAGATAAGGGGAAATCAATTTTTCAAACAAAACTTTCTTAAAAAAAATGCAACGCTTAATTTTACCATTCAACTTTCTCTATGCCTGAATACCCTAATCGACAGTTCCTTGATTTTGAGCAGCCTATTAAAGAGTTATACGAGCAGATAGACCAGACTAAAAAATTGGCAGATAAGAACAATAAAGTAGATTATTCTAATACCCTGTTACAGCTGCAAGGTTCTATTTTAGATAAGCGAAAAGAAATTACTGAACGTCTTACTCCATGGCAAAGAGTTCAATTAAGCCGCCATCCCGACAGGCCATATACAATGAAATACATCGATAAAATATGCACCAATTTTATCGAGCTTCATGGCGATCGTAATGTAAAAGATGATAAAGCAATGGTCGGCGGATTTGCACAAATCGAAGGCGAAACGGTTATGATGATTGGACAGCAAAAAGGCAGCAATACTAAAATGAGACAGCTTCGAAATTTTGGTATGGCTAATCCCGAAGGATACCGCAAAGCATTAAGGTTGATGAAGCTGGCCGAAAAATTCAATAAGCCCGTAGTTACCTTGATTGATACGCCAGGTGCTTTCCCCGGTATGGAGGCTGAAGAACGCGGCCAGGGTGAAGCTATTGCCCGAAACATTTATGAAATGATCCGGTTAAAGGTTCCAATAGTGGTCGTTATTATAGGCGAAGGTGCAAGTGGCGGAGCTTTAGGCATTGGAGTGGGCGATAGAGTTTTAATGATGGAGAATAGTTGGTACACTGTTATCTCTCCCGAAAATTGCAGTACCATTCTTTGGCGTAGCTGGGATAAAAAAGAACTGGCTGCCGAACAGTTAAAGTTAACAGCTAATGATATGAAAAGTTTTGGTCTTGTTGATGATATCATTCCTGAACCTTTAGGTGGTGCTCATTGGGATTATTCTGAGGCTGCCAATATAGTAAAAGCGCATATAATACCGGTAATACGCCAGCTAAAAGAAATTGACGCTAAGGAAAGATGCAAACTGAGAATAGAAAAGTTCGGTAAGATGGGCTTTTGGGAAGAACTGCCTGAATAAGTAAGTTTAATAAGAAACAAGCAAAAATATTATGTCGTTAAAAGATACGTTAAGAGGAACAGGAGTTGCATTAGTCACTCCTTTTTCAGAAGATCACCAGGTGGACTTTGAGGCACTCGGAAAAGTGTTGGATTTTGTTTTACATGGAGGAGTTGAATATTTGGTAATGCTGGGCTCAACAGCAGAAACACCAACATTAGAAACATCAGAAAAGATAGATATCCTCAATTTTACTTTTGAAAAGGTTGGCATATCTGTTCCGATTGTAATTGGAGTAGGTGGTAATAATACCAAAAAGGTTATAAATGAGCTTGAAACTCTTCCTCTGCAGAAAGCTACTGCTGTATTAAGCGCAAGCCCATACTACAATAAGCCACCTCAGGAGGGGATATACCAGCATTATAAAGCATTAGCCGAAGCATCTTCCAAGCCTGTTATTTTATATAATGTTCCCGGTCGCACTGGCAGTAATATCAATGCCGAAACATGCCTTCGGTTAGCAAACGAAGTAGATAATATTGCAGGCATAAAAGAAGCAAGCGGGGATATAGTACAGTGCATGCACATTTTAAAAGGCCGGCCTCGTGAATTTATGATTTGCAGTGGCGATGACCATTCTGCTTTACCCTTAATTGCAGCGGGAATGGATGGGGTTATAAGCGTTGCTGCTAATTGTTTTCCAAAAGATTTTAGCGAAATGGTGCGCCTGGCGCTGCAATATGAATTTACACCGGCTAAGGGATTACATTATAAATTATTAGAGGGCTTTGATCTTTTATTCGCTGAAAACAATCCTGCCGGTGTAAAAGCATTTCTTGCGGAATTAGGTATTATTCAAAACGTCCTGCGATTGCCACTGGTTCCTTTGAGTGAAGGCGTTCATAGAAAGATAAAAGACTACTTAGCAAATTAATTAGAAGGAAGTTTTAAAAGGACCTCAAAGTTATGTTGCAGGTAGCGGCTTCTTGTTTATAAAAAAAAGTCCGCCCTGCAATTCAACTCCTCATTCACTACTCCTAATTCCTTACTACACTTTACGTGTTACCTTACACCTCTTAACCTTGTGAAAAAACTTCTCATTATCCTTCTTCTATTAATTAGCTATTCTTCCTTTTGTCAGGACTATGAATATGCCAAACATATTGTAGATACACTTACTTCTGCCCGTTTCTGGGGAAGAGGATATACGAATGGGGGCATAAGCAAGACTGGGTCGTTTTTATCTGAACAACTGCAATCATCAGGATTACAACCCATGAGGGGTAACAGTTTTTTTCAAACCTTTAGTTTCCCTGTAAATACATTTCCAGGTAATATGGAAATATCCATTAACGGAAAGCAGTTGGTTCCGGGAAGAGATTTTATTGTGTCCCCCAACAGCCGTAGTGTAAAAGCTAAAGCAACACTTGTACAAAAAGATAGCACGCATTATATTAACTCATCAAAGAAAATAATTCTTTCGATTACAAATAAATTAACATGGTCTGTAGCACGTGAAGTTGCAGATTATACAAGCATAGAGGTAGACAAAAAAGCGATAAACAAAAGGCCTCGAAATTTAGAGGTAAATATTGAAAATAAGTTTATAAAAGACTTCAAGGCATCAAATGTTTGTGCAATGGTAAAGGGAACAGTCAAGCCTGATTCACTCATTCTTTTTACGGCTCATTACGATCATCTTGGCGGCATGGGTAGAAGCACTTATTTTCCTGGAGCTAATGATAATGCAAGTGGCGTTTCCCTTCTGTTAAGTCTTGCTAAATATTATGCAGCAAATCCCCAACGCTATACAATTGGCTTCATTTGTTTTGCGGGGGAAGAAGCAGGTTTATTAGGTTCGAAGTATTTTACTGAAAATCCTTTAGTGCCTTTAAGTAGCATAAGGTTTTTAACAAATGTAGACCTTGTTGGAACAGGTGATGAAGGAATAACAGTGGTTAACGCGACTGAATTTCCTAAAGAGTTTATGTTGCTTAACACCATTAATGATGATGGCAAATTTCTGGTTAAGGTAAATGCACGCGGTAAGGCGGCAAACAGCGATCATTATTGGTTTACTGAACAAGGTGTTCCTTCGTTCTTTATTTATACCCTTGGAGGAATTAAAGCCTATCACGACATTTCTGATAAAGCTGAAACTTTGCCTTTCAATGAATACCAAGATCTTTTTAAACTGATTGTAAAATTTAATGAAAGGTTAATAAACTAAGCAATTATACAATGCGATAGGTTACACCTTCAATAGCTAATTGGGTATTCGGGAAAACCTCTGTTGCTTCGGTTAGAAATTCATCTAAATTTTCATACTTACTGCTAAAATGACCTATTAAAAGACTTTCAGCATTTGCTTTTACAGCTATGTTTGCTGCCTGTATTGTGGTAGCATGAAAACGTGCAGCAGCACGTTCTTCCAACGCCTTCAGATAAGTGGTTTCATGATATAGAAGAGACACATCTTTAACTTTGTCTGCTATCGGTTCGTTGTAAATGGTATCTGCGCAAAAAGCATAACTTCTTGCAGGTTTGTTTGGTAAGGTTACTTCTTCATTCAGCACCGTTTTGCCATCTTCTGTTATTATGTTTTCTCCCATTTTCAAACGCTCAAAATTCACCGAACTTATATTGTAAAACCTAATAGCTTCTTTATTGATCTTACGTAGTTTTTTTCTTTCACGAAAGAGAAAGCCCCAACACTCAATTCGATGTAAGACTTTAAAACACTCGACGGAAAATTTAGGATCCTCAACTAAAATTCCTTCTTCTGCTATTGCGTGAAAATGAAGATTATAAGGCAGGACTGCATTTGCGGCCTGCAAAATACTATGCAGAATATTTTCTAATAAAGGTGAAGCATATATATGAAGATCTGTATCTCTGCCTAGCAAACCCATGCTTGTTATTATGCCTGGCAGGCCAAAATAATGATCGCCATGAAGATGAGAAATAAAGATGTGATTGATCCTGCTACGGCGAATTTTATATCGCGATAACTGCATCTGCGTTCCTTCGCCACAGTCAATAAGAAACTGGTATTGATCAATAGTAACTACCTGGGCAGTGGGATGCCGGTCGAAAGCCGGCAAAGCAGAATTATTACCTAATATAGTTACTCCAAACATCGGCGATCCCTAAATTTTTTTGCGATAAAGATATTATCAAAAAGGCAAAGTATTTCTTAGGCATGCAATAGTCTACATAATATTGCCATACATACCTTGACCGATAATTTCGCGTTATAAATTATAGGAGTTGTCAAATTAGCGTTACTAATTTTTTAAAATGCATTTGGGATATTTGATGGTGTATATTCAATTGCCTAAGCGGCTTTGAGCAGTTTAGATACAACCTTATAAATTAAAACTTCCTTTTTTTTAAATTCGGAAGAAGTCCCATCATTGCATACCATTGGATTAACTGAGAAATAAAGGGCTCCTATTTATAACCTTAACTCCATATAAGTCCTTTAACGGTTATTGTTAGGCCGGCGAATTGAGAAATCAAGTAATTCATTAGGTCGATGCACTTGTTTGCGTTACGATTTACAGTTTGGAAAATTGGGGTACGCCCGCCGAGTCTATATCCATTTGAAACCGGCTTTGGCATCATGTCGCGGCATGTTTTTATAAGAACTTCAGTACAAGAAAGATGATTTATTCTGCACAGACGTGGAGCAAAGATGCTTCATACAAAGGCTTAGAGGTGCAATCAAAGGTGTAATTATTTTTATATACATCAGGATTGTTTAGTTAAGCGAATGTCAAGAGAAGCAGCGCCGTCCAATAATACTGCTAACAATGCTTAACTTCAAACACTAAACCATAGTCTACATAGGGTTTAATACACTGCTTAAACTTCAGCCCTCTCGGATATTCTTTTAGCAACTCATAAATAAGTGGCTTGTTTTTATAAAAATCATTTGGACTAATCCTATTCCAAGGCAATCTTTTATTCCTTCCACCACTGATTAAAGTTCGCAGTCTATAACAATTTATTTCAGATGATTTTAGATAATTCATAATTGAAGCTTTTGAAATGAGGAAGTAAAAGTTCTGAAATCACTCACCTTTCCTCTCCATGATTTGGAAATCCCACATTCTCATCACTTAATAACTCTCTTTCAATTTCTTCCATCTGCACAATATCCCATGCTTCACTTTCGGTGCGTGTTATGTTCATCACTTCCGTTAATTCAAGCTGCTCAAGTTTTCCCTCAACTTCAGCTTGCAGGTCGCATACAACAAACGAAGCATTATTTTCGTAAAAGCTTTGCTGTAAAGCAGCAATTTGCGTAGCAGCCGCATCTTCAATAGTAGTAACCTTATCCAACTTCAATACAACATTGCTAATCTTTTGCTGTAGAAATTCCGTAACTAACTGGGTAAGCTCTGCTGCTATATTGTCAGACAAATGAGGGTCGGTCATTGTTATAATATGAAATTTTTCTTTGGTATCAATTTTGACCTCCATTGTTATTGTTTAAAATTTGATTAACAAGTGTGTATAAGTACACCTAAATAGGCTTCAAAAATATTTGTTATTATTGTATCAACGCAACTTAAACTTATGGATAATAATTTTTCAGCCCAGGTAAAGGAGATCATTTCATTCAGCAGGGAGGAAGCTTTAAGGCTGGGCAATGACTTCATTGGAACGGAGCACTTACTGCTTGGCTTAATAAGAGAAGGCGAAAATACAGCTATCCGCATTTTAAAAACTTTGAATGTGGACCTGTATGAGTTACGCAAAGAAGTTGAACTGGCGGTTAAGGATAAAACAGGAAAGAACATTGCAAACATTAATAGCCTCCCCCTTACAAAGCAGGCTGAAAAGGTAATACGTGTTACCGTTTTAGAAGCGAAAGCTTTAAAAAGCCCGCTTGTAGAAACAGAACATTTAATGCTTTCAATTTTAAAAAATAAAGAAAACATAGCAACTCAAATCTTAAATCAGTTTGATGTGGACTACGATATTTTTAGAAATGAATTAGGTATGGTTCGCAGTAACGACCCAAGAAGCGAATACACCGAGGACAATGATGACGACTTTGATGATGAAAGAAAAGGCTACTCGCAACAACAGAAGAGTAAGCAACAAAGCAATGCTAAAAGTAAAACACCGGTCTTAGATAATTTTGGAAGAGACATTACCAAATTAGCCGAAAGCGGGTCTTTGGATCCGATTGTTGGTCGCGAAAAAGAAATTGAAAGGGTAAGCCAGATATTAAGCCGTCGTAAAAAGAACAATCCGATTTTAATTGGTGAGCCAGGTGTGGGTAAAACTGCCATTGTAGAAGGTTTAGCTCTCCGCATTGTACAAAGAAAAGTGAGCCGTGTGTTGTTTGACAAGAGAGTAATTAGCCTCGATCTTGCTGCGCTTGTGGCAGGTACCAAATACCGCGGACAGTTTGAGGAAAGGATGAAGGCGATAATGAACGAACTTGAAAAAAATCGCGATGTTATCTTGTTCATTGATGAGATACATACGATTGTTGGCGCCGGTGGTGCAAGTGGTTCGTTAGACGCTTCCAACATCTTTAAGCCCGCTTTAGCAAGGGGAGAACTGCAATGCATTGGCGCTTCAACCTTAGATGAGTATAGAATGTACATCGAAAAAGATGGTGCATTAGATCGCCGCTTTCAAAAAGTACTGGTTGACCCTCCTACCGTCGAGGAAACAATACAGATATTAACTAATATTCAAAGCAAGTACGAAGATTATCACAGTGTATCATATTCAGAAGATGCTATTGATGCTTGTGTTAAGTTGAGTGACAGGTACATGACCGACCGTTTATTACCGGACAAGGCTATCGACGTGTTGGATGAAGTAGGCGCAAGAGTTCACTTAAAGAACATTAATGTACCCCAGGAGATTTTGGATTTAGAAAAGAAGATTGAAGATATTAAGCTCGAAAAAAATAAGGTTGTAAAAAGCCAGCGTTTTGAAGAGGCTGCGGCTCTCCGTGATACCGAAAAGCGTTTAGGTGAGGCTTTAGATAAAGCTAAGAACAACTGGGAAGAAGAAAGCAAGAACAAGCGCTACCCAATAAATGAAGACGCAATAGCAGAAGTAGTAAGCATGATGACCGGCATACCTGTAAAACGCATGGTAGAAGCAGAAACATTGAAGCTAAGGAGGATGGGACAGGATATGGCAGAAATGGTAGTTGGCCAGCCGCAGGCACTTGAGAAAGTTACCAAAGCTATACAACGTAATCGCGTAGGATTGAAAGATCCTAAGAAGCCTATTGGGACTTTTATTTTCTTAGGTCCTACCGGTGTGGGTAAAACAGAACTTGCACGTGCTTTAGCCCGTTACATGTTCGATAGTGAGGATGCACTTATACGTATCGACATGAGTGAATATATGGAGAAGTTTACCGTAAGCCGGTTAGTAGGTGCGCCTCCAGGGTATGTGGGATATGAAGAAGGCGGTCAGCTTACCGAGAAAGTTCGTCGCAAACCTTACAGTGTTGTATTATTAGATGAGATTGAAAAAGCTCACCCTGATATTTACAATATTCTTTTACAGGTATTAGATGATGGACAGTTAACCGATGGATTAGGCAGGAGAATAGACTTTAAAAATACACTCATCATCATGACTTCAAACATTGGCGCACGCCAGTTGAAAGACTTTGGTGAAGGAGTGGGATTTGCAACAGCAAGCCGCGTTCAAAATGCTGAAGAAAATAACAAAGCAGTGATCGAAAAAGCTTTAAAGCGGACGTTCTCGCCCGAGTTTTTAAATAGAATTGATGATGTAGTGATATTTAATTCTCTCAGTAAAGAAAACATCTTTGAAATTATAGATATACTGATGAAAGGAGTAATGAAGCGTTTAATAACTTTGGGCTTCAGCTTAGAAATCACTAGCGAGGCTAAAGACTTTATAGCTGATAAAGGATATGATATCCAGTTTGGGGCAAGGCCTTTACATAGGGCTATTCAAAAGTATCTTGAAGACCCTTTAGCTGAAGAAATCTTAAACATGAACGTTAAGAGTGGAGATGTATTAATTGCTGATTTAGATAAAGACAATGAAAAGATCTTTTTTACACTGAAAGTGGTAGAAGAGAAAGAGCAAAGTAATGCTTAACTAAAGATTTGAAATGTGATAAAGCCACTCTTCCGGGTGGCTTTTTCGTTTTGCACCATTAATTGAAATAGCTTAACTAAAAGTTTAAGCTTCAAAGATGTTTGTCAAAATTATTATTCGCACTAAAACCACTAAATACTCTCCAATACTTTTTTTTTCAGCTATTTGTTTACACATTTGCATTAGCAACTATTGTAAGCACACTGCATGAAAAAGATCATAATTACTATAGACGGCTATTCCTCCTGCGGAAAAAGTACGCTTGCAAAAGCATTAGCCGCTCAACTCAATTATGTATTCATTGACAGTGGCGCAATGTATAGGGCGATAACATTGTACTTCTTACGAAATCACATCGATTGGAATAATCCTTCGGAGGTGAAAAATGCTATTGAAAACATAACGCTCGAATTTAGCTACAACAAAGAAAATGGCAGTTGCGAAATGTTTTTAAACGATGAAAATGTCGAATGGCTGATCCGTGATATGCTGGTGGCAGAAAACGTAAGTGAAGTGGCTGCTGTAAAAGAAGTGCGGGAGTTTGCAATAGCAGAACAACGCAAAATGGGTAAGGGGAAAGGGATTGTAATGGATGGTCGCGATATCGGTTCCACTGTTTTCCCTAAAGCAGAATTTAAAATTTTTTTAATTGCAGATCCTGCAATAAGGGTTGAAAGAAGGTTTAGAGAAATGCTCGAGAAGAACCCTAATATAACGATAGATGAAGTAAAGGCAAACCTGGAGATGAGAGATTATATCGATAGTAACCGCGAGTTTAGTCCTTTAAGAAAAGCAAAAGATGCTGTGGAACTTGATAATAGCAATCTTACCATTGAGGATCAAATGAAAATAGCATTGAAACTTGCAAAAGGTAAAATTCAGGATTAAACTTCAGTCCTATTAAAATACTACTACTAACTTCCCTCTTGTACTTTAGCTTATTGCTGCTGCTATTTCATCAAATGATCTTTCTAAACTGAAGAATGAAGTTATTTTTCTAATCACTTTCTCAACAACGGCATCAGGGCAACTTGCTCCGCTCGTTATCAAAATCCTTACAGGTTCTTCTACAGGAATATAATTTATAGAATGCACTTCCTGCTTTGTATGAAAATTATGGTGAAGTATTTCTTTAGCCGACGATATTTTTTCCGGACCGTCGATAAAATAAGTAGGTAATTTTTCTTCGCATAACTCAACTAAGTGAGAAGTGTTACTACTGTTGTAGCCTCCTACCACAATAGCAAAATCTGCATCCGCTTCCAACATTTGGTAGACAGCCGTTTGATTATCGTTAGTAGCGTAACACAATGTGTCTCTTGTATCTGCAAATCTTTCATCTAAAGCTTCTGAAGTCAAATTATAATGCGTGATCATTACTTTTTTGAGATAATCGCTTATTGCTTGTGTATCGCTGGCAAGCATTGTCGTTTGGTTTACAACACCAATTCGCTGAAGGTCTTTTTCAACATCAAACCCCACTGAATATCTTCCTGTAAATTCAGCGTAAAATTGTTCTAAGTGTTTTTCGCCAATTATGTATTTAGCAAGTTCTTTGGCTTCTTCCATATCGCTAACGACAACGGTAGGTGTGTTCGCTGCAGTGTGACTAAACGTTGCTCTTGTCTCCTCGTGGCTCGGCTTCCCATGAACTACAATGCTGTAACCTTTCTGGGCTATCTGTTCGCTGCGGTTCCAAACTTTTTCTACAAATGGGCAGGTAGTATTATATCTTTCTGTTTGTATGCCAATTGCATTAAGCTTAGCCTCCATCGAAAGTGTGGTGCCAAAAGCAGGAATTATTACAATATCCTCACTCGTTAATTCATCTAAGCTAACTAACGCATTTCCTTTGGTATCCTGCAGAAACTGTACTCCTCTCTCAAGCAAATCCGCATTTACCTGAGGGTTGTGAATCATTTCACTTAATAAAAATATCCTTTTGCCCTCATTTTCTTCAACCGTGCGAAAGGCAATTTCTATTGCGTTTTCAACACCATAACAAAAACCAAAATGTCGGGCAAGGTAAATTTGTACAGTACCGAAATCTAAAAGTGTTGGCGCAAAATCTTTTTTCAGCTTATCTGCCTGCTTTCTTTGATTTTTAATTGCGCTGATTAAACCACTTCTATATATGACGGGAACGTTGAATTTTTTCATAAACAATTTGCAGTTGCGAAGGTACAAATAGGAATATAAATACAAATGTTAAGTACTGCAATGAAGGTGAATACGGTAACTTCCTCTTATTTTGCTACAGAGATGAAAAAGCAACAATTCCACTAACAATATTTTATGGCGGAAAAATTCAAGACTGCAGAATGGGTATTAAATGCAAACATTTACGAAGTAAACCTGAGACAATACACTGCGAACGGCACCTTCTTAGCATTCGAGGAAGAATTGCCAAGATTAAGAGATATGGGAGTTGACATCTTATGGTTCATGCCTGTTACGCCAATCAGCGCCGAAAAAAGACAAGGCGTTTTAGGCAGTTATTACGCCTGCAGCGATTACACCTCTGTTAACGCCGAATTTGGAAGTTTAGAAGATTTTAAGCGACTGGTAAAAGCCGCACATCTCCTTGGATTTAAAGTATTGATTGACTGGGTTGCAAATCACACAGGTTGGGATCACCACTGGACAAAAGAGCACCCTGAATTTTATAAGAAAAATAAAGAAGGTAACTTTTATGAAGAGCATGGATGGATAGATGTTATTGACCTGGATTATAGAAATGAAGACCTTCGGAAAGAAATGATCTCGGCAATGAACTTTTGGGTAAGAGAATGTGAAATAGATGGGTTTAGATGTGATATGGCTCACCTTGTACCTTTAGATTTCTGGGCTGCTGCAAGAACAGCTTTAGATAAAGAAAAAAAACTGTTCTGGCTGGCTGAATGCGAGGAAGTTGCTTATCACGATGTTTTTGATGCAACTTATACCTGGCAGTTTTTGCATAAGGCAGAAGCGCTGTACAAAGGCGAAGCGGGTGTACAAGAACTTGATGCAGTCCTGGAAAAATATGATACTGAATTTCCTGCACATGCTTTGCGCCTGTATTTCACCTCTAATCATGATGAGAACTCGCACAGTGGCAGTGAGTATGAGCGGCTTGGCAATGCAGCGAAAACTTTTGCCGTTTTTTGTGCCACCTGGAAGAACAGTTTACCTCTTGTTTATAGCGGGCAGGAGATGCCAAATAAAAAAAGATTGAAGTTTTTTGAAAAGGATGTTATTGAATGGCAAGGACAATTTTTACTTCATGACTTTTATAAAACTCTCCTTAATCTAAGAAAACAAAACTTGGTGTTGCAAGCCGAAAATACCTCTATTAAAACTGTCCGTGTAAAAACAACAGCAGATAAACACGTATTTGCATTTTTAAAACAAGGAGTTGAAAATGAAGTGCTTGTAATACTTAACTTCTCCTCTGCTTCAAAATTAAAAATTAAAATTACTGACGGTGTTAAAGGAATATATTCGAGTATATTTTCAGGATTAGAGGTTGATGTAAACGAAGAAACTTTTTTTGAATTGCAGGGATGGGAATACAGGATTTATTTAAAGAAGTAGTTCTTCACCTTAAAAGGCGTATGCATTATTATAAAGTGAAAACTAATAGATATGGCTTTAACGTTAACCCTGATTGCTTTTTAAATTGCATAACAATAAATTCTATACATATTCCGTGGTGTTTGATTTGGCAAAGAGCAATTTGAATAAGAGTGTACCCAAAATAAGAAGGAATTAAATCTTTTTCTTAGAAGTTATTTCTATATATGTAGGCTGACGGAGTACAAC
>MWYU01000674.1 GCA_002050375.1 Chitinophagales bacterium 62-2 | reverse complement strand
CCTTAAAGCTATTATTAAGATCCCCAAAATTATAGAGTAATTATTATGGTGGTTTATTTACAAAGAGGGATAGTTCTGTTTGACCTTACAAGCAGTTAATACAAATAATATAGAGAGGAAAACAAAATGTAAAAATAATCATGCAAATTAGAGCATGTATTGTTTCCGCTTCCAGGGTATTTTATAAAGAGTAAGTATTGGTAATCTTTCTAAACCTATATGTAACACTTATACTTACTTCAACAAAAAAGTTGTCGATCCTGAAAAGTTCATGTTTTGCAATGTCATCTTCATATTCCGTAATTTTTTTTGCATCTATTAATAACTCTTTCTTTCCCACCTCAGAAAGTATGTTAAACTCTTCTACTGTCATTTCAACTCTTTGTTTAAACAAATAAATAACTATGCCAAAAACAGAATATTTTAATATTCTCATAAATTATTGGTATTGCTTGCAGAATAATTTTTGCTTTTAACTGTTTTAATAACAGTATTGTTCCTTTTTGGTTAAAGCTTAGCTGGAAGAAGTATTCGTAAAGAAAATTTTACCTGGGGAAGATTAGTATTTGTTATCCTTGCGGTAAGTCCAATTCTTGTTACTAACTTAGATAATGTTCATTCCCTTTAGATAACCTTAAAATACAGCCAATACCGCTGCAAGTCAACTTATGAATTGTAAACTCATACTATTACTTCTGGCTTTCTCGCTGGGTTTTATAACTACAATTAAAAGCCAGAACGAAAACAAGAAGGCACGAATTATTGTAATTGGTGCTCATCCTGATGATTGTGACCAGGATGCCGGCGGAACAGCTATTCTGCTTGCATCAATGGGATACGCCGTAAAATTTGTGTCGGTAACAAATGGTGATGCAGGTCATCAAAAGGATAAAGGAGTAACGTTGGCTAAAAGAAGATTCCTCGAAGCACAGGAAGCCGGTAAACGTTTCGGTGTTACTTACGATGTGTTAGATAATCATGATGGCCAGTTATTACCTTCATTAGAAGTAAGGATGCAGGTAATAATAAAGATACGCGAATGGAATGCTGATGTAGTTATAGCGCCAAGGCCTAATGATTATCATCCCGACCATCGTTATACGGGTGTTATTGTTCAGGATGCAGCATATATGGTTGCAGTTCCTAATGTGGCGCCGCAGGTAAGTCCTTTAAAGCAGAACCCGATCTTCTTATACTTTCAGGATAACTTTCAGCGTCCAAATCCTTTTCGTCCGGACATAGCAATTGATATTACCAGCATCTATCCTAAGAAAATATATGCTTTAGATGCACACGAATCGCAAATGTATGAATGGTTGCCGTGGATAGGTCACTATTTAGAAGAAGTACCTAACGGTAAAAGTGAACGTTTACAGTGGCTTATTGCGAAAAGAAAAGTAAACATTACACCTGATGTAAGAACATCTCTTGCTAAATGGTATGGCAACGAGAAAGCTGGAACGATAGAACATGCAGAGGCATTCGAGATTTGTGAATACGGCACTCAACCTTCTGATGATGCTATCCGCAATATTTTTCCAATGTTGAAAAACAAATAATTGGATCTTATTAAATTAAAGTGACTTGCTTTCCTTGTAAGAAGGATTTGTATTTCACAACAACATTATTTCTAGCATAAAGGTGCGCTCACAAATCATTTTGATACAATTACAGTAAATTGACTTCCGATAAAGGAACAGCATGTAAACACTTTAAAATACAAAGATGGAATATAACAGGAGACATTTTTTAAAGCAGGCATTAACTTCCGTTGTATGGATAGGAGCAGGGAATTCTTTAAAAGCTTTTGCAGGTAACAATTTTGTCCTGCCTCCAAGAAAAAGGGTAAAACTGCGTGTTGCTATTGCATCAGATGGTCATTATGGGCAACCCCAAACCGAATATTCTGCAAGGCATTCCGATATGATCTCATGGATTAATGCAGAAAAAGCAGCAAGGGGAGTTGATTTTGCATTTATAAATGGTGATCTGTTTCATAATGATATTTCTTTTTTAGAGCCAGTAAAAAGACATTGGGATGAGCTTTCGATGCCCTACTACGTATCTCACGGTAACCATGATATGATTGATGAAGAAAGCTGGACAAAAACATGGAACAATAGCTGGCACTACGGCTTTGAGAAAAAAGATATTGGTTTTGTTGTATTAAATACAGCAGATGAAAAAGGAACTTACATCAGCCCTGATGTTGAGAAGACAAGGCAACTATTGAAGAAATACGAACAGCATAAACAGTTGTTTGTATTCATGCACATAACGCCAATTAAGTGGACAGATAATGGCATCGATAGTCATGAAGTTGTTAACTTATTTAATAACCAGGCTAATCTTAAAGCCATTTTTAACGGGCACGACCACGACCAGGATAACGTAAAAGAAAAAAACGGGCGCCATTATTTTTTCGACTCTCATGTGGCAGGAAATTGGGGTACCAAATACCAGGGATACAGGATACTTGAAGTAATGAAAAATGGCGATATCCTTACATATCAAATGAACCCGGCAAAAAAAGACAAAGTAAACAGCAAAGAGATATAGTCTTTAAAGTTTCCACTACCTCAGTCTTACAGCAAAAAACACTACACAATAAAAAGATTTTCAAATAAGAAAATAAAAGCAGCGGGCTTAACATTCATTGCATGATTGAAACAGTAGTGATGATCATATTAGCTTTCGTAGTTGCCCTGGTATTGCTATATATTAGTCTTTCATACAGAAGAAAACCTGCTAAGCAATTTCAACCAATACAAGAGAAGGATAGAAACCTGCTACAGCAATATGTATCTTTCTATAATGAACTTGATAAGCAAAAGCAGAGTGAGTTTGAGAATCGAATTGAGCATTTTTTATGCACCGTTAGAATAACGGGTATAAACACTAAAGTAGAACGGTTAGATCAATTGCTTATTGCTTCAAGTGCTATCATTCCCATCTTTAGCTTTCATAACTGGCAGTATATGAACCTTAATGAAGTGTTGTTATACCCAGGCTCTTTTGATGAGATGTTCAACCAGGAAGGAGATGAACGTACCAGGGCCGGTATTGTTGGTGATGGCCCTTATCAAAATATAATGATCCTTTCAAAACAAGAAATGAGAGAAGGCTTTATTAATAGCGATAGCAAGCACAATACTGCAATTCACGAGTTTGTGCACCTGATTGATAAAACAGATGGAGCAGTAGACGGAATACCTGAAACACTTATTGGTAAACAATATGTTTTGCCATGGCTTAACCTTATGCAGCAAAATATACAGCGTATAAGAGAAGGTGAGTCGGATATTAATCCCTATGGTGCAACCAATCAGGCCGAATTCTTTGCTGTGGTGTCAGAATACTTTTTTGAACGTCCTGATTTGTTAAAGGAAAATCACCCCCAGCTTTTTGGACTATTGGAACAGATATTCAAGCCCAATTATTGAAGTAGTAAAACACGTTAAAACATGTGAAAGTGATTTTATATACTTTTTGCTATTAGACCTTAAGAAGCACTAACGCTTATGATGGAACAAGGTAAGGATTTCAAACGGTTTCGCTATTGCGGGCGGTTACAATCTAAAAACAAAAAAGCTCAAGTAATTGGAAACCAATCTTGAGCTTTTGTAGCGAGGAGCAGACTTGAACTGCCGACCTTCGGGTTATGAATCCGATGCTCTAACCAGCTGAGCTACCTCGCCATTTTGGGCTGCAAATATAGCGTTTGTTGCTTTGCACAAAAGAAAAAATAAAAAACCTTAACCGCAATTTTAAGTCTTGTTCGGCTTTGCTATATAATCAGCAGGGGTTAAATATCTTCACATAAAAGAATACATGCCAGCAGACAAAGAGTTGCTTTATAACGACTATAAAGCAACCATGAGAAAAATTGCAGATGTGAAATATGCTACAGCAGTTTTGCAATGGGACCAGGAAACTTATCTACCGCCAAAAGGGGCACACTTTCGAGGACAGCAACTTGCAACTCTTAGTGAAATTGCTCACAACATGTTTACCAATGAAAAGCTCGGAAAGTTATTGAATGAGTTAATCTCAAAGGACCTGGATGCAAAACAGAAAAAGAATGTACAGCTCTCTTTGGAAGAGTATAATAAGCTCATCAGGTTCTCATCAGACTTTGTACGAAAAATGAGTGAAATCACTTCTGCTTCTTTTCATGCATGGTTAGAAGCACGAAAGCAAAATAATTTTAGTGTTTTTGAGCCTGCTCTTTCTGCTCTCGTTGGTTTAAAACGGGAAGAGGCTAATATACTTGGATATGATGCTCATCCTTATAATGCCTTAATAAATGAGTTTGAAAAAGGAGCCACAGTTGCTATGGCAGATAAAATATTTGCAGATGTAACAAAGCCTTTGCTCATCTTGTTAGATGAAGTTAAACAAAAGCCTTTTGCAGAAGATCGGTTTCTACATCAAACATTTCCTAAACAGCAACAATGGGAGTGGGGCATATACCTTGCTAAACAATTAGGTTTTGATTTTGAAGCCGGCCGCCAGGATATTTCAGAACATCCTTTCACAATTAATTTTAGCAGCCAGGATGTGAGGATTACCACAAGAATTGATGAGGATGACTTTAAAAATATGACATGGAGCACTATTCATGAAGTGGGGCACGCATTGTACGAACAAAGTTTACCTGCGGACGAATATGGGTTGCCATCAGGAGAATATGCTTCACTAAGTATTCATGAATCGCAATCAAGAATATGGGAGAACTGCATCGGGAGAGGACACGAGTTCTGGCAATTTTATTTTCCAAAATTGCAGCAATACTTTCCCCATCAGTTTAATGATGTATCTGTTCAACAATTTATGCAGGCAATAAATAAAGTGCAGCCCTCTTTAATAAGAACTGATGCTGATGAGCTTACCTATCATTTTCATGTTATGATCCGGTATGAATTGGAAAAGAACCTGATGGAAGGTTCTTTACAGGTTAAGGACATTCCGGTTTATTGGAATGAGCAGTATAAAAATTTACTTGGAGTTGATGTGCCGGATGATAAGCAGGGATGCCTGCAGGATGTTCATTGGAGCCATGGAAGCTTTGGTTATTTTCCTACATACAGCTTAGGAAGTTTTTATGCAGCGCAATTTTGGGAAAAAGCGCAAAGTGAAATTCCGGAATTATCTTCTAAAATTGCCTTACAAGGGGATACCGGATTATTACTGCATTGGCTTCGGTCTTCCATTCATATTAGGGGAAAGTACTACAGCAGCGAAGAATTATGTACTTTAGTAACCGGAAAACAATTAGATAGTAAAGTTTTTGTTGATTATTTAAGGCAAAAATTAAACTACTTATAGTTTTTCAAGATGAAATGATAGCGAACTGGAGGATGCTTTTACAGCATACTTAAATGCAGTTACAATTGAGACCTTTTAAAAATAATTATTTACCGATGAAAAAACTATTTGTGGCAATAGTTGTATCATTCTTAACTGTAACAACAATTGTTTCGTGCTCAAAGGCTAAAGTGGAGCAAAAGGTGGAAGATCTTGCAATTAAATTGATGACTGACGGTACATGGATCGTTACAAAGTTTCTGGAAGGACCAAATGATATTACAACGGATTTCGCAGGGTGGGAGTGCCAGTTCTATTCGAACTTAAAGGCTGAAGCAAGAAAAGGTACTCAAAAGGTTGCCGGTACATGGAATTCAAGTACTTCTGCTCAAACTATTACCGGCCAATTTCCTGCCGGTAGTCCTGTTCCTTTAGAAAAAATAAACGGAACATGGAAGATTATTAAGGCTAACTACACTGTTGGAGAATTTTCACAGACCAAATCGGGTATGGATTATAGGATGGAACTAACTAAGAAGTAATTTGATAATATTCATTACGAAGCTATTACGAGTAAGAAAGTTCTCCATCTCCATTAACATTTATTTCATATTTTTGAGTTTGTCATCAAGGGCTTTTATGCCAATCCTTCGAAAAACTTCTATATTTAGTTATAACCACTAAATACAACAAAATTAATTGCAAGCAGCAACGGTAGATTAATAATTCAATAGATAAGATAATTCAAATAGGTAGGATTTTTAACATTAGAGGAATTTTTTTACACAGGTATTTTCTAATACTTTAATAGTATTAGAAGTAGCACTACAAAATTTTTAATCCTTATATCTAAAAAGAACTACGAGATCCTATCAACTAATTGCAATTTTTGAAGTTATATATAACTGGGGGGAGAGCTTTTCTTTTTCTCTGCTTGCTGTTTCTGAATAAGGAGGCTTTTGCCCAGCTTTCAGCTAACTTTTCTTCTGATGTTACAAGCGGCTGTGCTCCGCTGGTAGTTAATTTTAAAGATTTAAGTACCGGAAATCCAACAAGCTGGCGTTGGGATTTAGGAAATGGAAATGTTTCAACTCAACAAGGCCCTAATACCATATATTTTAATCCTGGTACTTATACAGTAAGTCTTATTGTAAAGACCGCTACAGGTTCTGATTCGGTTGGTAAAGTTCAATATATAACCGTTAATGATGCGCCAACCGTAGATTTTTCTTCAAGCGTTACAACAGGCTGCTTTCCTTTAAATGTTCAATTTACTGATAAAAGCACTCCTGGCTCAGGTACCATTACATCCCGGGTTTGGGATTTTGGTGATGGCAATACCTCCACCGATCCTTCGCCCTCACATGTTTATAAAGTTGCCGGAACATTCACTATCACTTTGAAAGTTCAAAATAGCAATGGCTGCAGTAAAATAGCAAGTAAACCGAATTTAATAAATATCCAGGGCGGAGTAGAAGCTGACTTTACTCTTAATGGAATAACAAGCTGCAACCCTCCAGCGCAAGCAAATTTTACCAATACATCTACCGGCGCAGGTATTATAAGTAATGAATGGTCTTTTGGTGATGGAGGTACTTCCACAGCTACAAACCCACCTCATAACTATACTGCTGCCGGATCATATTCAGTTAGTTTAGTTGTTAAAACACAATTAGGCTGTGTTGATACCATGACAAAAACAAATTTTGTAACTCTTGGCGCATCAAAGGCCTTTATAAGTGGGCCTGATGAAACCTGCATTGGTGCTCCCGCTAAATTTTTAAATGCATCAACTCCTGGTGCCGGTACTTCTTCCTGGACTTTTGGGGATGGATCAACTTCTACAGAGGTAAATCCTGTAAAATATTTTACTGCTGCGGGCAATTTTACAGTTAAGCTGGTAAATGGAGCTGAGGGATGCAAGGACTCTGTTTCTAAACAAGTTCGTGTTTTGCCTAAGCCTGTATCAAGCTTCAACGTAAATTCTCCACTTAATGGTTGCGCTGTTCCTGTTAGTATCTCATTTAGCAGTACCACATCTAATGCTGACAGGTACGAATGGAATTTTGGTGATAACTCAACTTCTAATTTGCCTAATCCAACACATCAATATACAAACCCCGGATCTTACACAGTAAGCTTGATTATTTTTAATGCAAATGGCTGCTCTGATACTTTAGTAAAGCGAAACCTCTTAAATTTTCTTGCCCCTGTAATAAACGATGTCAGCGGCATCCCATATAAAGGTTGTGCTCCTTATACCGCAAATTTATCGGCTAACATTAGTTCTCCTGAACCGGTTTCAACTTACTTATGGTCTTTTGGCGACGGCACTACATCTACATCCGCAAAGCCTTCTCATACTTACAATACCTCCGGAAGTTTTGATATAACCTTAACTATTACAACCGCAAATGGCTGTTCTGTTACCAAAAAATTTAATGAGGCAATTAAGATAGATCCCCAACCAACTCCAAAGTTTTCTGCTGACCCTACAAATGCCTGTGCCTGGAAAAAAATAGAATTCACAAACCTTTCTTCCGGGCCGATTACTGACTATATCTGGGACTTTGGAGATGGATCTACTTCAAGAGAAAAAAATCCGGTGCACCATTATATAGATACAGGCTTCTTCACTATTACGTTGACTATTAAAAATAATGGTTGTGAAGCATCTGTAACTATGCCTAAGTATATTTATATCAATCCGCCTGTGGCAAGGTATAATGTAGATTTAAATTGTAACGATCCTTTTTTCAGAACTTTTACAGATAAATCTGTTGGAGCAAAAGAATGGAAATGGGATTTCGGGGATAGCACTACATCTACGCTCCAAAACCCCCAGCACCGTTATCAGAAAACGGGGCAATATGCAGTACGGCTTGAAGTTAAAAACGGTACCTGCGCCGATACTGCAGACGCTACTGTATCCATTTTAGATGAAAGGTTATCCTTAACTACAAGTGATAGTGTACGTTGTAATTCTACCGACGTAACATTTAAAGTTTCGAATATAACTATGAGTAATGTTGCTTCGTATAAATGGGATTTTGGTGATGGAAGTACAAGTAGCGTTACTTCATCTTCGGTTACTCATACTTATAAAGTTAGCGGCAATTATACTGCTTCATTGGTTGTTACGAATAACCTCGGATGTACGGATACTGCTTCTAAAAATATAACCGTTAAAATCTTCGGCCCTACGGCTGCATTTACTAATCCGTCCGGCAGTTGCCTAAGCGATACTGTTACATTTACAAATCAGTCTACGATAGATGCACCATCCACTATTAAAACGTACATCTGGAATTATGGGGACAGTACTATTGAATCTTCGGCAACGGGTCCTTTTTTACATAAATACAAAAAAGCTGGAACTTACAATCTTACCCTTAAACTTATTTCTGACAACGGTTGTACAGACAGCCTTGTAAAAACCAAAGCTATAATTATAACAGACCCCGTGGCAAATTTTGCTTTGGATGATTCTATTGGCTGTGCTAATGCGGCCATTAAATTTAAAAATACGTCAAAAGGAGCAGGCTTAAGTAGCTTATGGGATTTTGGTGATGGCGGAACAAGTACTGACAGTACCCCAGCCTATAGATATACAAAAAATGGATCTTTCACAGTAACATTAAATGTTACCGATACGTTTGGTTGTAAAGCCGGCATTACTAAACCAAATGTTCTTACAATTGATAATGTAAAAGCCGATTTCAAATTAAGCGACTCTAACAGTGCATGTCCCCCCGTATTAATTACGTTGATAAGCACATCAACAAATGCATCTTCGCTTTCATGGAACTTTGATGACGGCGGCTTTTCAAACCTTGATAGTCCTTCTCATTTTTTTTCAATACCCCGTATTTACAATATTAAACTGAAAGCTTTTGGTTATGGCAGTTGTACAGATTCTATTACCAGAACAATTAATCTTAGAGGGCCCGAAGGAAGTTTTACTTACGATACTACAGCAAAATGTGCTCCGTCAACAGTTCGTTTTGAAGCGCAAGCTAAAAATAATGATTCGTTTATTTGGGATTTTGGTGATGGAACCACCGAGGTAACAGTAGATTCAGTGGTTACGCATATTTATAAAACGGCTGGAAAATTTATACCAAACCTACTGCTGGTGAATAGAGGATGCAAAACACCTTTAATCGGTACATCGCCTTTATTTATAAGCGGTGTTCAGGCAAGGATGGATACCATTACCGCTTCTTATTGTGATAGTGCTACAGTACAATTTAAAAGCAATAGTCTTGTTCAAAATGATGTTCTTACATCTCTTAAATGGAATTTTGGCGACTCAACTACTTCTGATCTTCCAAACCCTTCGCATCTTTTTGCAACTGCAGGCAAACATTCAGTCAGGCTTATTGTAAACAGCCAAAACGGTTGCAGTGATACAACAGCGCCATCAAATATCACTATCCTCACCAGCCCTGCATTTAATATTACCGGCGATACTGCAGCTTGTATTAATCAGGCTGTCAATTTTAGCGCTAATTTATTGCTACCCGATACGTTAAGGTTAAACTGGAAATGGGATTTTGGTAATAGTGCAACATCTTCAAGTGCTGTTCCTGCTCCCCAAACGTATCCTTCGCCAGGTAATTATAATATTACTGCTTCAGTTTCTAATTCGGCGGGTTGCAACTCCACAGCTTCAACTGTTTTAAAAGTTTCTGGTTTACCACTTGTAAATGCCGGTGCCGATACAATAATTTGCCTTGGTCAGCCTATTATTTTAAAACCGTCCGGTGCAAACTCTTATCAATGGAACTATGACTCTTCTCTTAGTTGTACTTTATGCAGTAATCCGGTTGCGACACCTGCTTTCAATATTAAATATGTAGTAACAGGTATAACCGATATAGGCTGCAGAAATACAGACTCAGTTATTATACAGGTAACACAACCTTTTAAGCTTAGAACTATTGCTAACGATACTTTGTGTGCAGGTGAAAGCGCAAATCTATGGGCAAGAGGAGCAGAAAGCTATACATGGTCTCCTTCTGAAAGTTTAAATAATGTCAATAGCGAAAACCCCGTAGCAAAACCTGCTGCTTCAACTGTTTACACTGTAGTAGGCTTTGATAGATACGGTTGTTTTACCGATACTGCTTTGGTTCCTGTAGTAGTTTACACCAATCCTGATTTTAATATTGTCCCCGATAAAATGACGCTTGCAGTTGGTAACCAAGTTACGCTTACCACTAAAAATTCTCCTGATGTTAATGCGTGGAGATGGTTACCTCCCACGGATTTAAGTTGTTATAATTGTGCTCAACCCATTGTTACCGGCAAAACAAATATTACTTATAAAGCAATTGCCTCAAATCCTGCAGGTTGTACTGCCGAAGACAATGTTACGATACAGGTTTTTTGCAATAATGGTAACGTTTATGTACCAAATACGTTCTCTCCCAATAACGACGGAATGAATGATGTATTTTATATAAGGGGAAAAGGTATTGCCGCAATTAAATCATTACGAATATTTAACCGGTGGGGAACCGCTGTTTTCAGTAAGCTTAATTTTTCGATAAATGAGCCTGGTGCAGGTTGGGACGGGAGGTATAACGGGCAGTCATTAACACCCGATGTGTTTGTTTACGAGGCTGAAATTATTTGTGATAACAATGAAGTTTTTCCGGTAAAAGGTAACGTTACGCTTATAAAATAATTTGTTTTGAAGTAAAAGAAATACTGTGAGAAAGGGTAATAAAATGAAAAAGTTAACGTCAAAATATCATGAGTTTAAGCAGCAAATTGCAAGGCGAATTGTATATAGCATACTGCTCGTTTTAATTATAGCTGTTACATCAGTAAAAGTAGCTGCACAGGACATTCATTTTTCCCAGTTTTTTGAAGCGCCACTTTTACGCAACCCTTCGCTGGCTGGTATTTTTACAGGCGATATTCGTGTACAGGGAGTTTACCGCAACCAATGGGGAAGCGTTACGATACCCTATAAAACGGGCTCATTCAATTTTGAGTATAAAAAACCAATTGGGCGGGGCGATGATTTTATTACAACCGGTTTGCAACTATTATACGATAAAGCCGGCACTACCAATTTTACAACTACGAATGTTCTTCCTGCATTGAACTATCACAAATCGTTAAGCGACCAAAAGACGAAATATCTTTCTTTAGGTTTTATGGGTGGGATTGTTCAACGAAGAATTGACCGAAGCAAAATGACGACGAATAATCATTATGATGGCAATGGTTTCAACCCGGGATTAGCAGATGGTGAAAGCTTTGTAAATGCCAATTACTCTTATGCTGATGGCAGCGTTGGCATGAGCTTCAATTCTGCTATAGGTGATGGAAAAGCCGGAGATAATTATTTTTTTGGTGTTGCTTATCACCACTTCAACAGGCCTAAAAATACCTTTTATACCTCACCAGCTATTGAGTTGAGTCCTAAATGGGTTATCTCAAGTGGCGTTCGTTTCGATCTTAATGAAACTTCTTACTTTACTTTACAGGCAGATCATAATATACAAGGGCCTTATCGCGAAACTGTTGGTGGCGCTTTATATTCTTATAAAATTGGTAATGATTACGACAATCCGGATTACACTGTGCATTTCGGCGCTTTTCTTCGCTGGAAAGACGCATTTATTCCTGTTGTAAAATTAGATTACAATCCTTTTTCTGTAGCACTTAGTTATGATGTAAACGTAAGCGAATTAAAAACAGCCAGCCAGGGCAAAGGAGGTATGGAACTTTCAGTAACTTACAGAGGCTTTTTTGATAGAAATAATAGCAGCAGGAATGCTGTACTGTGTCCAAAGTTTTAATTATAAATTCACTGTCGATAATAATTTGATGTAGTATCGCAGGCATGGAGGAGACTATTAGTAGTAGCCGCCATTTTCAAAACGTTAATAACTTATTATATAATTGTAAAATTATAATTTATCCTCATTT
>MWYU01000661.1 GCA_002050375.1 Chitinophagales bacterium 62-2 | reverse complement strand
AGCCAGGATGTTCCTTTTTACAGGGCTTACCTAAAAAATGCAGCACTTTGTGGAACTGCCGTTATCAACAATCCTTTTTGGTGGAGTGCAGATGAAAAGTTTTTTAATAATTGCCTTGCTACAAAAATTGGAGTGCCTGTACCTAAAACAGTTATTCTGCCCTCAAGAGATCTTCCTCCCGATACTTTTGACGAGTCCTTTAGCAACCTGGCTTACCCGCTCGACTGGGAAACTATTTTTAACTATGTTGGCTTTCCTGCTTATATGAAACCTTTTGCAGGTGGCGGATGGAAGAATGTTTACAGGATAGAAAATGCAGAACAAATGTTTGATGCACATTCAGAAACCGGCCAGCTTGTAATGCTGCTGCAGGAGGAGATCAAGTTCGAAGAATATTACCGTTGCTATTGTATAGGTGGAAAGTATGTGCGTATTATGCCTTACGAACCCCGCAACCCTTTCCATCTGCGTTATGTTGCAGATTTTGCTCCCACTAAAGAAGGGCATAAGCAAATGGAAGATATAGTTCTTCGTATAAATAAATATCTTGGATACGACTTCAATACCGTTGAACTGGCTTTGCGCGATGATGTTCCCTATGCAATTGATTTTTGCAACCCCGCCCCAGATGCAGATATAAACAGTGTAGGGCAGGAGAACTTTGATTGGGTTGTGGAAACCGCAGCTACTTATGCTATTGAAAAAGCGCAGTCAAATGATCCATCAAAAGATAATTTAACATGGGGAGAGTATGTAAAAAGAAGCAGCACAAATGCTGAAACTTTGATTTAGAGACAATACAAAAAGGATAATTTGAAAGATGTCTTTTATCCTATCCCTTAACCAAACTCAAAACTATGCGACCCTTTTCTTATAAACATTTTACTCTGGGAATTGAGGAAGAATATATGGTTATAGACCCTCAAACACGGGAATTAAAAAGCCACGAACAAAGAATTGTTACCGAAGGACAGAAGGTTATTAAAGATAAAGTAAAGGCTGAGATGCATCAGGCAGTTGTAGAGGTGGGAACAGAAATTTGCCAAAACATCGAAGAAGCTTACAGAGATGTATCAACTTTAAGATATACCATCAACAAAATAGCCGGAGACCTTGGATTGTGGGTGGGTGCAGCCGGTACACATCCCTTTAGCCATTGGGAAAGGCAATTAATAACTGAGCACGACAGGTACAACGAAATTGTAAACGAACTGCAGGACGCTGCACGAAGCAACCTTATCTTTGGCCTGCACGTACATGTTGGCATGGAAAGTAGGGAAATGGCAATTCATATTGCCAACTCTGCACGTTATTTTTTACCGCACGTTTATGCACTTAGCACCAATTCTCCTTTTTGGGAAGGTAGATTAACAGGTTACAAATCTTACCGTACAAAGGTTTTTGATAAGTTTCCGCGCACCGGTATTCCTGATTATTTTGAAAGCATTGAAGCTTACGATAATTATATAAAATTATTGGTTAAAACCAATTGTATTGACAATGCAAAAAAAATATGGTGGGATTTGAGGGTGCATCCGTTCTTCAATACAGTGGAGTTTAGAATATGTGATGTACCTATGAGTATTGATGAAACAATTGCTATAGCCGCTTTGTTTCAGGCTATTTGTGCAAAGCTTTACAAACTTCGCAGTCAGAACCTAAACTTCATTATGTACCCGCGCCTGCTTATAAACGAAAATAAATGGAGAGCCGGCAGGTATGGTATCGACGGAACGATGATAGATTTTGGTAAGGAAAGCGAGGTAAATACCCGTGTATTAATTTATGAATTGCTCGATTTTGTAGATGATGTGGTAGATCATCTGGGAAGCCGCAGCGCTATTACTTATGTACATAAGATGATTGAAAAAGGTACAGGAGCCGATAGGCAACTTTCTGTGTACAAGAATACAAACAACTTAATTGATGTGGTGGATTACATACATGATCATTTCCTGAAGGTATAAGAGAGTATTATTTTGGTATACAATTGTTTTTTAAACAGTTTCTGCAATCAGGTATAGTTTCTGCAAATGTCCTTTATAATCAAAAAGCCTCCATCTGCAAAACAGAGAAGGCTTTTTCAATTCTATACTTTTGTTATTACATCTTACTTATTTTCTTATAGGTAGTTTCATTACCAATGGTTAGTCGTATCAAGTAAGTTCCTTTAGATGCTGGTTCTAAAGAAAGTCTGTGAACTCCTTCACCTACTACGCCTTTATCTATAGTTTGAAGCACCTTCCCATCAATGCTTAACAGTTGAGCGCTTACGTTTGTTTTGGAATTAAGGTTGAATGAAATGCTTACAGAATTTATTGTCGGGTTAGGATATATTGCCCATTTTACTTTATTCGATAGTTGTTTAAATAATTTAACAGTTTGAAGTTAATAGAAAAAACTTTCTATAGAAAGAGTTTTTTTTACGTACTTTCACAAACATTTCAGAAGTAAGGGCAGCGTTCTATCCTTTTATACTATCTGATATTAATAATATCCGAAAACCAACTCACGGTTTTGACTGAGTACGAGATCATCCAGGGATGTCTTAAGAAAGATATTAAGTGTCAGCAGATGCTTTATAAAGCTTATGCAGGTAAGATGATGACCATTTGCCTAAGGTATTCTAAAGACAAAATGGAAGCTGAAGATATATTTCAGGAGGGTTTCATCCGCATTTTCCAATATCTACACCAATTTAAGTTCGAAGGGTCGTTTGAAGGCTGGCTAAGAAGAATTATTGTAAATACTGCACTTAAGAATGTTTCTAAGAAAAGAATCAGTTTTGCTGAAGTAAATGATTTAGACGATCATTCAGGCGGGCTTCCACCTTATGCATATTCTAATTTAGGAGCAGAGGACATCCTGAAACTGATAAATCAATTGCCAGAAGGATATCGGATAGTATTTAACCTGCATATTATTGAAGGATTTACTCACGAAGAGATAGCTAAGATTTTGAAAATTCAACCCGCTACAAGCCGCAGTCAATTAGTAAAAGCAAGAAAAATGTTGCAAAACCAAATTAACGTACTGCAAAAAATTGCTGTGTAAGATGACAGACCGTTCATTTGATAAATTTATTAAAGAAAGTTTGAATAACTATGCGATGCCTGTCGCAGAAGGGATGTGGGATAGGATACAAAAAGAGAATAATCCTAAGGTGGAAGGCGCTTTTTGGTGGAAGAATTATGGATTTATTTCTTTACTGGGAGTTGCAGCAATAATTACAGCAAGCATTATTTTATTAAATAAAAATAAAGAAACCAGTACTTCTAAAACACAAGAAACATCAGTAACACCAAATCTTAATCTGCAGAATCAATCATTCAACTCCAAACAATATCCTTCAATTAGTGAATATAATAAAACTGTTTCTAAACCTGCAGCAGATAATAATAAGACACATACTAAAAGCAAAGTTGAAAATGGTTTAAGCAGCAACTCTGCGGCCGCTTATAATATTAAGGGTAAGGATTACTCCGCTGAAATTTACACAACAAAAAAATACAATAAGTTATCAATTACTTCTCTTACCAGTAATTTAGGTAATAGCGAACCAGACAATGATATAAGCAAAACACCATTAGCCGCTGCAGAAGGCTCTTCAAGTACATATAAGACTGTTTTATTTGCTACTGCCAGGCAGGATATAAATTTAAGCGAGTATACAACCAACGACCAATTAATAAAGGGATTGAAAACGCTAAACTTCTTTTGTTCAGACGGCTGCCCTTCAGCACATGAACCAATAAAAAACAATCTTAACCTCGAAATATACGTGTCCCCCGATTATACGAGAAAGACAATTAATAATTCAGCTGGAGTTGATGAGACATTTTTAAAGCGAAAAGATAGCACTGAAAGCATAAGACTTTCATTTAGTGCGGGCTTTCGTTTAAGTAAAACCTTCGGAAACAACTTACTGCTTAAAACAGGAATGCAGTACTCGCAGATAAATGAAAAGTTTAGTTACCGCAGCGAAAACGAACGCAAGCAAACAACCTTAATTACTATAAGAAAGGAAATACTTGCAACGGGGGATACAGTTATGATCCGAGACACTTCAATGATTGAGCAAATCGGTTATCGCGTTAAGACCACTTTTAATCGTTACCGGAGTATTGACATTCCATTAATTGCAAGCTACGAATGGGGTAATGATAATTTGAAAGCAGGAGTAAGTGCTGGTGTTATTTTAAATCTGTATTCATGGCAAAAAGGTGAAAGCCTTGATACAAGTTATGTTCCTGTTGCATTTAATAAAGACGGCGGACGCACGTTTAAACGAAATATAGGGGTAGGCTTATTTACAGGATTTAGTGTGCTAAAAAAAGCTGGTAAAAGCACAGACTTTTTTGCAGAACCTTATTTTAGGTATAATGTTTCAAATATAACAAATAACAGGAGTGTATTTAACCAAAAGTTTGATGTAACCGGATTAAATATTGGACTTAGGTACAAGTTAAACACCCAAAGGCAACGGTATTTTAATAGATAGTATCTTATTAAAAGAAGACAGATTAATGAGAAAATTCTATATTTTATTATTCCTAATGAACATTTTCTTTATCTCCTGTTCAAAGAAAAATGCGGATGAATTTGTTGCATATCCTAACGATCCTCTTAACGATACTGTTTGGGTAAATCAGCCTTCGGTAACATCGCCGGTTTACAAAATTCCTGAATTGCTTTCCTTTCCTCCCACAGAGGACTCGTTTGATGTTGCTGCAGGGGCAAATATTCGTGTCTCAGAAATCTTGAACATAACGTTTCCTTCTGCCGGATTTACATTGGCTAATGGAACAGCAGTAACCGGTAAAGTGAAAGTGGAAGTAACCCATCTGCATAAAAGGGGAGATTTTATCCGCTTTGCTCTTCAAACCGTTGCCTTTGATAAATTGCTTGCAGCAGGTGGAGCATTTTTTATTAGAGTAACCAAAGGAGGCCAGGAATTAATATTAGGCCCTGCTAAAAGTATTATATTACTTATGCGTGAGCCAATTCCGGTAAATAACATGAAGGTGTTTTATGGCGAACAGGTTTTGCTGCCTCCAGTACCTTTAGCTATTAACTCAACGTTCACATGGGCCGCGGCTGCGGATTTAAACAATGTAACCGTTTTTAATGGACTGGACGGCTCAGGCCCTTTTAGTGCGTACCAGTTTAATTCAAAAAGACTTAACTGGATCAGTTGTAATTATTCTTTGGATGTTACAAATACTAAAACCCGCACAACTGCAGTTCTTCCTCTTAACTTTACAAATAGAAATACACTCGTTTTTGCGATTCTAAAAGATGCGAAAACAGTTTTGCAGTTAGACGGTCAGGGGAACGCTAAATCTTTCACTATTGAAGACGTCCCTCTCAATAAAGATATTATTCTTGTTTCCATTTCAAAGATTGGCGAAGATTTTTACTTAGGAAGCAAGGAAATAACCGTGGATAAAAACGGACGGGTAAGTTTTACCCCTGTTAAAAAAACAAAAGCAGCAGTAGAGCAATTTCTTAACGCGTTATAATTTATTCTCCTGCAGTCTTAAAATACGCCTCCCCTTCTCTTATTGTCGCAAAAGAGAGTAAGTATTGCGATAGGTAACAGAACCAAAAATTCTGAAATTTTATTAAGGGAGACGCTTACTAAAAACTACCTTAATATTGACGCCAGACATTTCCTATTAACTGTTGTTTGCCTACAGCAATCTTCTAAAAGATGTATTTTTGCCCCCATGAATTGGAATGATAAAAATAAAGTAAGTATTGCAATTTTGGATTTGAATAAAGGGTACGAAAACCAGGGAATGCGTTGTATAAGAGAGCTCATTAACATGTGGGGTAAAGGAAATTCTTTTGAAATTACAACCGAAGAGTTTGAGGTTAGGATAAAGAATGAAGTTCCGGGAACTGATTATGACGTTTATATTTCCAGCGGTGGTCCGGGTTCTCCATTGGAGAGCGAAGGGAGCGAATGGGAAAAACGCTACTTTAACTGGTTACAACAGATTGAAAACTGGAATAATAACCAGGCAAATTTTCAAAAAAAATACGTCTTCTTCATTTGCCACAGTTTTCAGTTAGTTTGCCGGCATTATAAAATAGGGAATGTATGTAAACGAAAATCAACCTCCTTTGGGGTTTTTCCTATACACATGATGAAGGATGGAAATGAAGAACCAATTTTTGAGGGTTTAAAAAATCCATTTTATGCAGTTGACAGTCGCGATTATCAATTAATTGAACCTGATAATAGCAGGCTAAAAAAAATGGGAGCTAAGATACTTGCTCTTGAAAAAGAAAGGCCGCATGTACCGTATGAAAGAGCTGTCATGTCAATTCGTTTTAATAACTATTTTGTAGGTACCCAATTTCACCCCGAAGCGGATGCAACAGGTATGAGCATGTACCTGCAAAGAGAAGACAAAAAGAAAACAGTGATTGAAAATTATGGTGAAGATAGATGGCGAAGTATGCTTGAGCATTTGAACGATCCTGAGAAAATAAGATCGACTTATAGTCATATTCTTCCTAATTTTTTAAACCAGGCTGCTAATATATTAGCAGAGGTATAGTACCACCAAACCTGCTTGAAATCCCTGCCCAAATATGGCAGGGATTTTTTATTTGAAAATAAAATGGCAAGAAAAAGTAGTTGCTCTTATGATTTTATCAACTTTCATATTCCATATGGATAAGATTACTGCAAATGGGGCTCAAACTTTTCATACCCTAACTTCTTATTAATTAACTTAAACCAAAATCTCATGGTTCCTCAGATCCGGACTGCTTACAATGCTTCATTTACCCAAGAAAAATACCAGGATTACTTAAACGAATTAAATAAGGCACATCCTGGAGCACTTGAATTTAGGGTAGCTGAAACGCCGGTTTTTTGTGATAAAGCATTTACACAGAAAATGATTGATGCATGCGAAAGCATTGTTGATGTAATTGTTGCACCTTCTTTTAAAGAGGAGTCGGCAAGGGCAATTCCTGAAGGATTGAATGTGCCGGGAGAAAATGATTATTCCCATTTTATCGCCTTCGACTTTGGAATATGTGAAAACGCAGAAGGAGAGCTTGAACCACAGTTGATAGAAATGCAAGGCTTCCCAACTATATTTGCGTACCAAATTTTACAGGATGAAGCAATGCGAAAACATTTCTTCATTCCTGACAATTTCGACTCGTATCTCAACGGCTTTACAAGGCAAACACATCTGCAACTGCTTAAAGAAATAATTCTTGGCAGGCACCAACCTGAAAATGTTGTACTGTTAGAGATATTTCCGGAAAAGCAAAAAACAAGGATCGATTTCTTTTGTACAAAAGATTATATAGGAATCAGTCCGGTTTGCATAACCAGCCTTATTAAAAGGGGAAGAAATTTATACTACGCAAAAGACGGTATTGAAACCGAAATCAAAAGAATTTACAACCGTGTAATTTTTGATGATCTGCAACAGCAAACACCTGAGGTACAGAAAAAAGGAAAAATACTTTTTGAAGACCTGAATGTTGAATGGGTTCCACATCCCAATTGGTTTTTCCGCATCAGCAAATACACTTTACCTTTTATTCAGCATTCCTTTGTACCAGAAACAAGATTTCTCAGTGACTTAGCAGAGATTCCTGTCGACCTTGAGAACTATGTTTTGAAACCCCTTTTTTCGTTTGCCGGACAGGGTGTAATAATAGATGTTACCAAAAAGGATATTGAAAAAGTTAAAGACCCACAAAATTGGATACTACAGCAAAAAGTAAAATATGCAGAAATAATACAAACACCTGAGGGACCTGCTAAAGCTGAGATACGCATCTTTTATTATTGGAAAGATGGAGAGGCAAGGCCCGTCGCTACCCATAATCTCGCACGGTTAAGCAAAGGCAAAATGATTGGCGTTAGGTA
Organism: Chitinophagales bacterium 62-2; assembly: GCA_002050375.1. GTDB lineage: Bacteria > Bacteroidota > Bacteroidia > Chitinophagales > Chitinophagaceae > Segetibacter. The sequence continues at coordinate 4,347 of MWYU01000661.1, read as the reverse complement.
TAATAAAGATAAAACATGGGTTGGCGGCACCATTGCTTATTGTGAAAAGTAGCTATAAAATTTCCCTCTACACAACCAAACTGTGCCTCTAACAGTCATCTTATAATGTGCCTTGTTTATCTTTCCTATTTGGCATATCATTGTTTCCTAAAGTGTATCAGTTAATTGAAACAATTGTTGCCTGTCTTGCTGTTAGTTTCCAGGTATTCTTTTCTTTCATCCAAACATTGGTAAATCTTCTGGTAATCGTTTTGCCGGTATTTTGTGTTGATCCCTGAGGTATCAGAACCTCTCGTCCCATCACAATTGAAGTATTATTAAACAATGTTACCTTTTCAATAAGTCTTTCAAAGGAGGCGTAATTAATCTTTCCTGTTTTAACTCTATCAATAATTTGTTTGAAACCAACAATAGCATTTTCAGGGTTTTGTACTACAATTTTAAAAGACATTAATTGAGAAAGCTTCATTGTGTCTCCCTTTAATATCGCTTCCCGTTCTTCATTTTCAAGACGTCTTATTACTGTTTCATCTGATTCCTGGGCTAAAGAAAAATCACTGATCAAAACATGAAGAGTAATTATAAGTATAACCTTGATTTTCTTCATATTTAAAGATAAGATGTGATGAAATAACACATAGCGTGCTAATCTTCACAAGTTATTACTTTCATTACCTAAAGACAGTAATTGATTTTAACTGCTCTCAAGGCCATTTCTACCATTGTATCTTCAGGGAGTTGTTTCGCTTGTCAATGTCTGCTAATCTTTGTGTAGGATCAATCTGAACTTCTGACAAATCAAATATCTTATGATTACTTTCGAATACATAAGCAGGATGTGTCCATCGCCATTCTTCATGCATTGTTCTTTGTATCGCTGTATCTTCAGCAGGTTTTTCACCATACATTAAATTCAAGGGGATATAATGCATTTCTTTACTGCTATCTTTAAAAGTTAATTGTACATCGATGGGCATTGGCATATCTCCTCTCCTTCTAATGCGGATCTTTGTTTTGCCGCCATCGTCCCATAAACTGTCAATAGCATAATCAATTGTTTTTGTAGTATAAACCCAGTACTCTTTATACCAGTCCAATTCCATTCCGCTTACCTTTTCCGCAACACGTATAAAATCGTTGGGGTTAGGATGCTTAAACCGCCATAGCTGATAGTACTGAAGCAAAATATTATCCCGGACTTTATCGCCAACTATATAACCAAGCTGCGCAAGAAAAGTGGCGCCTTTTGCATAGCTCGCCTGGCCATAAGCATAATTAGTATTATAATGATCTGCATGTGTGGTCATAGGTTCTTCAAAACCACTTTGTACAAGTTTGTAGTAAGCTGTATAATTGGCTTCTTGTTCAAAAGTCTTTTTTTGCCGCAATTCACTTATTATCCGTTCCGCAGCATAATTGGTAAAACCTTCATCCATCCATGGGTACAAGCTTTCATTTGTTCCCAACATTCCCTGGTACCAGCTATGTATCCATTCGTGCACTGCAGTGCCTATGCCCGCGTTTTTTATTAACGTGGCCATGGGGTATTCCATTCCACCATCTCCGCCTTGTATAAAACTGTAATTTTTATAGGGGTAAGGGCCAAAAGTTTTTGCCATTAGTGGATAAGCTAATTCTACAGTATCAGCTAAATTTTTAAAACGCGCATGAAGGCTATCAAGGTTGCGGTAAACAATGTATAAGAGAGGGCCGTTCTTAACCTGACGCTGTATCATTGTATAAGTGGGATCGGCAGCCCACATAAAATCGTGAACATTATTAGCTTTAAAATTCCATGTAAGCGTGTTGCCTGCAGGCTTTGTAACTTTTGCGCCTTCAGCTTCGTACCCAAAACCAATCTGGTTAGCATTTTGTAAAGTGCCGGAGCCGGCCATCATGTAGTTTCGATCGATGTTGATGTTTACATTGTAGTCGCCCCAAACGCCGTGAAATTCACGTGCAATGTAAGGATTGGCATTCCAGCCCTGGTAATCGTATTCAACCATTTTAGGATACCATTGACTCATACTGTACCGAACGCCTTCAGTATTATCTCTGCCACTTCTGCGAATTTGAACAGGCACCTGTGCCTCAAAACTTACCTCTAAAGTTGTTTTAGATTTTGGAAGAATGGGTTTATGTAAACGCACCTCCAAAATAGTTTCATGCTCTTTTAAAGTTTGCGCTTTACCACCAATTCTTACGTAAGCCACCTTTTGGTATCCAATTTCATTAGGCTTCAAATTAGCAATCCGGTCTTTTACCCGTGCATCCCAATCCCTTACTTCTTTGCCTTGTTTATCAGTTCCTATTACAATTTTACCCTGTTCCCGGCTTTTTACATCCATACTGCTGTTGGGTTGAAATGCGTTCCAGTAAGTGTGAAAGAAAATGCGATTTAAAGTATCGGGCGAGTTATTAAAGTAAACAATCTTCTCAGTGCCATTCATCACGTTTGTAGTAACATTCATTGTTACATTTATATCATAACTTATACGTTGTTGCCACCTCTCAGGCTGTGCTGTTATTAATTTGTTTAGCATTAAAAATGCAAGTACTATCCACAATTTTTTCATGAAACAATTCCTAAACCTGTGTTTATTTTTTATGAATTATAATGTAATGGAGTCATCAAGTAATTGACCGGTTGTGGAGAAATATAAATTTTTCTTTTGAAGATCTCCCTTACGAACCAGTACCTTATATTGGGGTTGTTTATTATGTTCTTCTACATACAAAATCTCCTTAACAGGCCAACCGGCATACTTACTTTTTTTTAAGCCATCCTTTATCTCTTCAGCCAAACCGTCAATGCTATAACTCCTTTCCGTCTTTAACCATTCGCCTTTTGAAGAGTAATAAGCCTTCGCATTATCATTATCTATTTTAAATGACGCCTGAAAGTTGGATATATTATCTTTCCAGCTAACCTTTGTTGCATTCTCAAATTTTGTTTTAAAGGAATCGGTTACAACTGCTGGGATCTTTCTAAATTGTGCAGTTGCAGAAAGCATAACAAGGGACAAAATCACCGCGAATGACCATCTGTATTTCATAATCTATCTTTTAAAGTTTTAGTACAACTAACTTTTACCCTCCACCACTATTACAATTTCACCCCTAACATTTTTTTGTTTGAAGTACATGCAAACATCATGCAAAGCTCCGTGTTTCTTTTCTTCAAACAGCTTAGTTAACTCGCGGCAAACGCAACACTGCCTTTGGGGGCCGAAGTATTTAATAAACTCGTCCAACGTTTTAATAAGCCGCAATGGGCTTTCGTAAAATACCATCGTTCTTTCTTCTTCAGCAAGCTTTTTCATTAGTGTTTGCCTGCCTTTTTTTAACGGCAAAAATCCTTCAAAGGTAAATCGTGTAATGGGTAGCCCGCTATTAACCAAAGCCGGAACAAAAGCCGTAGCGCCGGGCAAACATTCCACATTAATGTTCTGCTTAACACATTCGCGCACTAATAAAAATGCAGGGTCCGAAATACCGGGTGTGCCCGCATCGGTTATTAAGGCAAAAGTTTTACCGGCAGCTAATTGTTGCGTAATGTGCTGTACAATCCTATGTTCGTTATGCCGATGGTAAGGAGAAACGGGCTTTGATATGCCATAGTGTTGAAGTAGTTTGGAAGACGTTCTTGTATCTTCAGCTAATATAACATCGGCTGTTTTCAAAACTTCAACAGCCCGGAAAGTTATATCAGCGAGATTACCTATTGGGGAAGGAACGAGGTAGAGCATAATCGAGGGATGAGGCAAGGAGAATGAGGTGTGAGGTACGAGGGTTCTTACTTCGGATTTCGTACTTCTAATTAATTTACCATTTCAATTTCATAAAACTCCATTACCGGATTTGCCAGCAGCTTCTTACTTGCTTCTTCGGCCAGTTGTTTTGCAACTCCTTCACTTTCGGCTTCAATTTGTAGTGTAATGTGCTTGCCAATTCTTACATCTTCCACTCCTTTTAAACCAAGATTTAGTAATCCTCCTAAAACTGCCTTCCCTTGTGGATCGAGCAAATCTTTTAGTGGCATTACTTTAATCTGAACATGATAGGTCATCATTAATTTCTTTGCTGCCAAAGGTATAAGATGAAAATGAAAAGTATGAAAGTGATTCGCACAACCATTGCGTGTGCTAAATTTTTAATAATAGCACTTGATATTACCTTTTACTTTTGCGAAAAAAGGAATCTAAAGATTTTTGATATAGATGTTTATATCATGAGGGGCAGTCTCGTCGCCGCCAAAATAAGGATAGAGCTGATAACCGGAAGCCGAAGAAGTATTATTTGCTCTGGATAAGGTAACACTTACACCATTTACAGTAAATATGTAAT
>MWYU01000753.1 GCA_002050375.1 Chitinophagales bacterium 62-2 | reverse complement strand
GCTTATCCACTGCTACAAAACCTTCAATATTATATTTAACAGGTGAATTATTAGTATAACAAACAGCACTTATAGAACCTTCAATAACATGGTAATTAGTAGCAATAATATTTTCCGCAACAAAAAAACCAGATCCGCGTGCCTGATCAGTTTGAATAGTGACAGTTGAATTTACAGTCTTTTTATATATTAAACTTGCATCCTGGCTCTTAATAGAATTAATTATTATAGAACACAAGAGAGATAGTAAGAAATGTTTATTTGAAAATAAGTATAAATAGTTTGAGAATTTCATGTAACAAAAACTGCATCTTTTCAAACAAATTTTAAAATAGGATTTTACCTACTGTAAGGTCTGGCAAAAAAACTTTCTAAGTTGAATGCCACCGAACCTTTTCAAGCCGCATCTTTTTGTTACAAGAAGTAAGAGATAATAAGATTAATAAAATGAGTGGTAAGTTCTTCATTGGCTTTCGTTTTATAGTATTATAATTTCACCCTGCTTTTTATTATTGTTTTGCTTTTCTATGAAAGCCCCTATTTATTTCCAAAACAAAAGGCAGTGAGATTTATTAAAGGTAAGGTGTTTAAATTGTGAGAACAAAAAAACCAATGTTCGTCTCTTAAACTAAAACCTGGTTTATAAAACAGAAAATAAAAAAAAAGCCACCCTTTCAGATAGCTCTTCCTAAAACTAAAACCTTCAATTAATATTTACCGTGCAAATTATCGTAGAACTTACCCTTAGCATCAAACCTGTCATAATCTTTAGGATTTAAAACCTTGCTTCTTTCTTTTTTATATGCGTACAAATTGTATAGTAGATCCGTAGATTTTCCTAACGTGCCTTTTTCAAGATTAGTCCTGGTTGTTTTTGCTGCCAGGCTATTAAATGCTCTTTCCATCCATATAAGACTTTTGTCGGCAGCAGCGTCAACTAATTTATCTGCAGCAGCTCTTTTTGTCTTAATATCTGCTGTTGTACCTTTTATCTGACGGGCTGCATCTAACTGCTCTTCCCATTGCGCATAATTGGTAACACCAACATTGTAGCTTGCTAAAGCATTGGCTGTATCTTTTTCGTAAGCCTTGGTAAAAGCGTATACCCCTTTTTGTGTGTACTCGGCACGCTTCGCCGCTTCCATATCCCTTATTTTCTTATCACCCACAAAAAGGTTTCCGTAGTCGAAGTAGTTAGCAGATGTAAGCTTACCAGCCGCATCTTCTGCATCGAACGTTTTTACCATAGTTGTTACATCCGCATTCTTGGTCTGATAAAGAAACTCCAGATCGTTCCAAAGGGTATTTGTGGGATAAACTTCTTTAGCCAGCGCCACATATTTTTTAAACTCCGCTTCGTTCTTATTATTAAGGTAATACTTTGTCAAAAACTCATAAAGACTTTCGTAATCCTGTCCCCTAACCTTTTGATTTGCCAAAGCGCCATAGTACTTAGCAGCTTCTGCTTCTTTTTTAGCGTTTTGAGCTGTAACACCTGCATATAGATTGGACGTAGTATCGAATGTTGTGTTTGACCATTTTCGACTTATAAGAATATCTGAAAGTTCAGTCACATTTTTAAATTTATCAAAAGCAGCTTCCCAATTCTTTTCGTTATACAGTTTAACCCCAGAATTAAATAATGAAGCATAAATTTGGTTTACACCAGTATACCTGTCTTCTTTTAGAGTCTTTTCAGTAGGTTCTACTTCGAGGTATTTTTTCAAAGTTTCAAACCCTTCAATATCTGCATTCGGATATTTTGTTTTAAGTGAGCTGTCAGCTGCAATTAAACCATAGATTTCAGCTTTCATGGCTAATACTTCAGCGTTAGCACTCGTCTTCGGATCTGCTGCAAGTTTGTCAATGTCAGCTTTCACGGGTTCCAGTTTTTGTGCCCCCGCCCCGGGAAGTTGAGCAATCGTAAGAGCTGTTCTTACTTTTTTTACGTCCTGGGCATAAGTGCTGGCGCTTAACGCAAACAATAGTAAAAATCCAATCGTTATTTTTTTCATGGTTGTATAATTATTAATTGTTATTATTTTCCTGGTTATCATCAGTTTCAGGATCGTTATCAGAAGTAGTATCTTCACTCTCGTTTGTGTTGCCTAAATCATTTTCTTCTTCTATTTTTTCCAGGGCTTCCGTTTCGGCTACTATTGATGTTTCGGTTAGGGCTATTGCTTCTTCCTGCTCCTGGATCTTAGATATAGCGGCAATCTCATCTCCTTCGTCGATCCTTATCAATTTTACGCCTTGTGTAGCCCGTCCGGCTTCCCTGATATCAGCAGTACTCGTTCTTATAGTTATGCCCGATTTGCAGGTTATTACAAGATCTTCTTTTCCTGTTACATCTAAAATACCCACAAGGCTACCTGTCTTTTCTGTTACATTTATGGTTTTAACGCCTTTTCCTCCCCTATTGGTAATCCGGTATTCGTCAATATTCGTGCGTTTTCCGTAACCTTTTTCGCTTACTACTAAAATATTTCTCGAGGTGTCCTCTTTATTCACACAAACCATACCAATTACCTCGTCTTTTTCATTGTCCAAATCAATACCAAAAACACCAATTGCACCCCTTCCGGTTGGTCTTACTTTGTGATCTGGAAACCTGATGGCCCTACCCGATTTAACCGCCAGCATAATTTCACATTTTCCATCAGTTAACCTCGCTTCAATCAACTCATCGCCTTCATTAATGTTTATAGCAATTACCCCATTTGCTCTTGGACGGCTAAAATCTTCTAAAGTTGTTTTCTTTATTATACCTTTTTTTGTGCAGAGCAATATGAAATGATTATCTACATACTCTTTATCTGAAAAGTCTTTTATATCAATAACTGCCCTTACCTTATCATCATTAGGAAGTTGCATAAGATTTTGTATGGCTCGTCCTTTAGAGGTTTTATCTCCTTCCGGAACTTCGTAAACTTTCATCCAATAGCATCTTCCCTTTTCAGTAAAAAATAGTAAGGTGTGATGAGTTGAAGCAACAAACAAATGTTCAACAAAATCTTCGTCGCGTGTGCGGCTGCCAATAGATCCGCGGCCGCCTCTTTTCTGCTGACGATACTCATCAGACGAAGTTCTTTTTATGTAACCTAAATGTGAAATAGTAATTACAACATCCTCTTCTTCAATAAGATCTTCAATTCTCATCTCGTTTGACAGATAAGAAATTTCGGTTTTTCTCTCATCACCAAACTTGTCTTTTACCTCCTGCAGTTCTTTCTTTATGAGGTTGTACCGAAGCTCTTCACTTGCCAATAATTCCTGCAAACGCGCGATCAACTGCATTAGTCCTTCATATTCTTCTTTGATCTTCTCACGCTCCATTCCTGTAAGGCGTTGAAGACGCAATTCTAAGATTGCCTTCGCCTGTATTTCATCCAATCCCCAGCCAGCAGTTATTAAATTTTCGCGGGCAACATCAGGTGTTGACGAGCTTCTTATTAAAGCGATAACCTCATCTAAATGATCAAGCGCAATTAAATAACCTTGCAGAATATGCGCTCTCTCCTGTGCCTTTCGTAATTCAAACTGCGCCCTCCTTATTATCACCTCCATTCTAAAATCAACAAACTCTACAATCAACTCCTTTAGGTTCATTGTTTTCGGCCGTCCCTTTGTAAGCGCAACGTTATTGATACCGTAACTAGTTTGTAATTCAGTAAACTTATAAAACTGGTTAATGATTACGTTAGCAACACCATCGCGTTTAAGGTCAATAACAATACGTGTTCCTTCACGCTTATTACTTTCATTATTAACGTGGGCAACTCCCTCAACTGTTTTATCGTTCACTAACTGACCAATCTTATCAGTCAACATGTCGCGGTTCACCTGGTAGGGAACTTCTGTAATGATAATTTGTTCTCTTCCACTGGCTTTGGTTTCAACATGACATTTTCCGCGAAGTACCACCCTCCCACGCCCTGTCATCATCCCCTGCTTCACTCCTTCCATTCCGTAGATAATACCACCGGTAGGAAAGTCAGGGGCTTTTACATGAACCATTAATTCTTCTATTGTAATATCCTTATTATCAATAAATGCAACACATCCATTTACAACTTCACTTAAGTTGTGCGGAAGCATATTTGTAGCCATACCAACCGCAATTCCACTGCTTCCATTTACCAACAATTGCGGGATACGTGTAGGAAGTACTGTCGGCTCCTGTAAGCTGTCGTCGAAATTAAATTGAAAATCAATCGTATCCTTTTCGATATCCTCCAGCATACTTTCGGCAATACGATGCAGGCGTACTTCCGTATATCGCATAGCGGCAGGAGGATCTCCGTCCTGGTTGCCAAAGTTACCTTGCCCTTCAACCATTGTATACCGCATGGTCCAATCCTGCGCCATACGAACAAGTGTATCGTAAATAGAAGCATCGCCATGCGGATGGTATTTACCCATTACTTCACCAACAATACGCGCTGATTTCTTATAGGGGCGGTTGCTAAAATTGCTCAACTCATTCATCGCGTAGAGCACCCGACGATGAACAGGCTTGAATCCATCGCGGGCATCTGGTAAAGCACGGCCAACTATTACCGACATCGAATAGTCGATGTAAGCGGTCTTCATTTGCTCCTCAATATTTACTTGTATTATTCGATCGTTATCGCTCGTTTCCAGGGGTTCTAAATTCTCTTCCATTTACTGTAATTTCCTGTTTACAGGTAGTATTTTTTAAAAGGGTTTTCTACCAAAGTTTAGGTCAGCAAATGTAAGATTTTTAAGTAAGAATAAAGGCTAAAAAGCATTGATTTATAAACGTTTTTCCTCCCCTGGTTGTTAATATATTATTCCTGTTTTATGCTTATTTTATTAGACCTGTTTACATTAAAAATAATAAGAAATGTCCGGTGTGGTGCTCCCCTATCTTTGCAACTCTTAAAAAAATACAGCATGAAGGTTTTTAAATTCGGGGGAGCAAGTGTAAGCAGTGTGGAAAGAATTCAAAAAGTTGCCGAAATCATTAAGGACTATGGGAAAAAGGATTTGATTATCATCATCTCTGCGATGGGTAAAACAACTAATGCGTTGGAAAAAGTGGCGGAAGCATTTTATGCTGGAAAAACCAGTGAGGCATTATCCTTATTCGATGTTGTTAAACAAAATCATTTAACTACTGCTAAATATCTATTGGTTACTTCATACAACGCCACTCTAAATCTATTGACAGATTTTTTTACGGAAGTGGAGTGGCTGTTACATGATAAACCGGTTCGAACTTTCGACTACTACTACGACCAGGTAGTTTGTGTGGGTGAACTTTTAAGCACGTGTATAGTAAGTGCATTTCTAAATGAAAAGGGAATAGAAAATGAGTGGGGTGACGTTAGAGATATTATACGAACAGATAATAATTTTAGGGAGGCAAACATACATTGGCAGCAAACCAGCGAAAATTTGGCTAATTCAGATATTAGCAAAAGATCAAATATTTGTATTACCCAGGGTTTTATTGGTTCAACCGATCAGAATGAAAGCACTACACTCGGGCGGGAAGGAAGTGATTATACAGCAGCAATTTTTGCTAATTTATATGCAGCAGAAAGCTTAACTATTTGGAAGGACGTAGAAGGTGTGATGAACGCCGATCCTAAAGAATATCCTGAAGCTACGCTTCTGAGTGACCTGAGTTTCAACGAAGTGATAGAAATGGCGTTTTATGGGGCACAGGTAATTCATCCTAAAACCATTAAACCTTTGCAGAACCTAAAAATTCCTTTACACGTTAAATCCTTTATTAACCCTGCTTTAAAGGGCACAACAATTAGTAATAAACCGGGCCACCATCTTCCGCCTATTATAATTAATAAGAGCAAACAGGTTTTGGTTCATTTGCAGAGCCAGGATTTTTCATTTGTAGGAGAACAACCGATTAGTGAACTATATAAACAGTTCTGTTACCTGAATATAAAACCTAACCTCATACAAACCGGTGCAGTTAGCCTGCAGGTTTGTTTAGATAACCGGCCGGATAAAATTGAGCAGATAGCTGTATCTGCAAGCGAAATATTTGATGTTCAGATTGAGAAGGAACTTTCGTTGCTTACTATTCGTCATTACACGGAAGAACTTTTACAAAAGATGGTGGCAGATAGAGACATTGTACTTATGCAGAAAACGAAGGAAACGGTACAGGTGCTTTACAGGTGAAGGATTTGAAGAAGTTACTGGTTACAAGTTTCAGGATGCCGGAGATAGGAAGGTTGATAAGTTGAAAGCTGGATAGGTTGATGTATAAATACTTATTATAGAACCAGGAACTTATAGAACCAGGAACCTAATACCTGAAACCGGTAACCTGCAACATTCCTCTACATCACCACATACTCCCCCTTCTTATTCACTGATATTAAAGGAAGCTTTTTCTTTTGTTCAAAAAAATCGTACACCTCTTTAATTTTAACGGCAAAGCGTTGAACTTCCTGGTTGTCTTTAGTAGTACGTGCAAAGTAGTCGAAACTCTTTTTATTGTTATAGCGTACAGGAAAAATATGAACAGGAATAAAATCCTGACCCTGCGTTTTCGCCATGGCGGCTAAAATGTACAACTCTTCAATTTGAGTGTCTTGAATAGGAATGCAGCCAACCGTAAGGCAGCTTCCATGAATATAAATATCTCCTCCGGGCTTTCCCGAATCGCTTAATACCTTATCAGACGGATTCGGATAATTAAGACCTAACGACATATGATAGGAACTCTTAGGATTGAATTCATTTATATAGTAAAATCCCTCCGGAACCTGGTAATCACCTTCCATTCGTTTCGGACCCATTCCACCAGCTAAAGCACAAATCTTGTAGGTTTTAAATAATTTAAAAGCTTCGCTACTGCTGTTTCTTACCCACACTTCAAGCTGGCTGTCGTACTTAAAAGACCGAATGTAAACTTGTTTGGCAGGCCACTGCAATGCAGCTTTTTCAAATTGCTTTTTTAAAGTATCTTCTTTCAACCTAATAGCAGTTGCTACGCGGGGATAAGTTTTTTGGTAGTCAACAAAAGAAGGTTGGGCAAATGATGTTGTAATAAGAAATACCAACACTATAACAGTTACTATACATTTCATATTAGCCCAAAAATATTGGATGCTAATATAGTACAGAAATAAATTGCGTTAAAGAATAAGAAATTAACGGCTGTTAATAAAGCTCATGGGTAAATAAATACAATATAAATTCTCTTTATCTCTTAGCCGATGCCCTACACCTTGTCTTATAAATTTCCCCTTGCCTCCTGCTCTCTTTCCAATGCTTCAAATAATGCCTGAAAGTTGCCTTTCCTAAAGCTTTTTGCACCCTTACGCTGGATGATCTCAAAAAACAAGGTTGGCCTGTCCTGCAACGGTTTCGAAAATATTTGCAGCAGGTAGCCTTCGTCATCTTTATCGACTAAAATTCCTAATTTTTGCAGAGGCTTTAAGTCTTCATCAATGTGTCCTACCCTATCGAATACTTTTTCATAATAAGATGAAGGTATTTTTAGAAATTCAACTCCCCTCCTTTGCAATTCCCCAACGGTTTCAATTATATTATTAGTAGCAAGGGCTATATGTTGAACGCCTTCTCCGTTATAAAATTCGAGGTACTCTTCTACCTGAGATTTTTTCTTGCCTTCTGCCGGCTCATTTATAGGAAATTTTACAAAGCCATTACCGTTGCTCATTACCTTACTCATTAGCGCTGAGTATTCTGTAGAAATATCTTTATCGTCAAAAGTCAGAATATTTCTAAAACCCATTACTTCTTCATAAAACTTCACCCACACATTCATCTGGTTCCAACCTACGTTTCCCACGCAATGATCCACATATAGTAAACCGGTTGATGGAGGATTATAACTTGACTCCCATTTTTTATACCCGGGTAAAAAAGGACCACTATAATTCTTTCTCTCAATAAAAAGATGCACGGTTTCGCCATAAGTATGAATGCCACTTATAACGGCTTCCCCAAACTCGTCATGAATTTTCTCAGGCTCGAGATAGCTTTTCCCGCCTCTTTTCGTTGTTTCTTCCCACGCCAAAGACGCATCATCTACTTTTAGTGCCAACACCTTTACACCATCACCATGTTTATAAATATGATCAGCTATATAATTGTTTAAGCGTACAGGTGTGGTAAGAACGTACGTTAATTTGTTCTGCCTTATAACATAACTTACCTTATCCTTAACACCTGTTTCGGGGCCGGCATAAGCCAGGCTTTGAAATCCAAATGCGGTTTTATAAAAGTGAGCGGCTTGCTTTGCATTGCCCACATAAAATTCTACGTAATCTGTTCCTTGTAAAGGAAGAAAGTCGGTGTGCGGGTCGTTTAAAACCTCAGTAGCTGATAACGTTTGCATAAAATGAAATTGAATAAGTTATTAAAGCGAAAGGCATTACTAATAGTACTTATTCGAATCCATGGCGAGAGTGCTCATTAAAATATGGTAGCAAAATCGTGTCAGCATGAGTACAAATGTAAAAAATTTCTGCCTGATAAGGTGTAACGGTATCTTCGCTGCTTATTCATATTTATGAAAGCAGGCATACTTGGCGGCGGGCAATTAGGGAGGATGTTATTGCAGGCTGCAGCAAATTATACTGTTGAAACTTATGTAATGGAAAAGGATGCAAAATGTCCGTCTGCGCATCTATGTCATCATTTTGTGTTGGGCGATATAGAGGATTTTAATTCAGTTTATAACTTCGGTAAAGGCCTTGATGCTATTACTATTGAGATTGAAGCAGTGAATGTGGATGCTTTAGCAAAACTGGAAAGTGAAGGAGTGAAAGTATTTCCTGCCACAACTGCAATTCGTACAATCAAGAATAAGATATTGCAGAAAGAATTTTATCAGCAACAAGAAATCAGATCTCCCGATTTTACCATTACCGAAAGTGCAGAACAATTAAGGAAATGTGCAGCATTTTTACCCGCAGCTCATAAGATTGCATTAGGCGGATATGACGGACGTGGAGTGCAATTGTTACGTACTGAAGTGGATTTAGACAAAGGATTTGATGCGCCATCTGTGTTGGAGAAGATGGTTGATATTAAGAAAGAAATTGCAGTAATGGTAGCATTGGGTGAAACAGGTGAGACTGCAATTTATCCTGCTGCAGAAATGATTTTTGATCCTGCTTTGAACTTGCTCGATTTTCAGATAAGCCCTGCTGACATACCTGAACAAGTTTTGAGTAAAGTTGAGGAATTGGCTTTACGAGTGGTTAAAGCATTAAAAAGTCCCGGCATTTTTGCAGTGGAAATGTTCGTAGATAATTATGATGAAGTTTGGGTGAATGAAACGGCTCCGCGTGTTCATAACAGCGGTCATCACACCATTGAAGCAAACTACTGCAGCCAGTTTGATATGTTATGGCGTATCATTCTCGGGCTTCCTTTAGGAAATACAAAGCCGGTAATGTCTTCGGCAATTGTAAATGTTTTAGGTGCAGAAGGCCATTCAGGAGATGCAGTCTATAAAGGCTTAGAAGATGTACTTCAATTGAAAAATACGTTTGTTCATTTGTATGGAAAGCAGCAAACCAAGCCCAGCCGAAAAATGGGGCATGTAACTATTTTAAGCAACGATAGACAAGAATTAATTCAACAGGCGATGAAGATTAAGGGGATGTTGAAAGTGGTGAGTTTGTAGTTCGAATTAAAACGAGATGAATCGGATTACAGGAGGATTAGAAATTTAAAAACAGTAATAATGCAGGAAGAAACAAACAATAAGCAGGGCGATAAACTCCAAAATCCCAACTCCCAACTACAAACTATTCTTGTTGGCATAATCATGGGCAGCGATAGTGATCTTCGTGTAATGAAAGATGCAGCAGACATTTTACAAGAATTTAATGTTGCTTACGAACTTACTGTTGTATCTGCACATCGTACACCTCTTCGCATGGTTGAGTATGCAAGCAGCGCAAAAGAAAGGGGATTGAAAGTAATTATTGCAGGTGCCGGCGGAGCGGCACATCTTCCCGGCATGATAGCTTCTATTACAACTTTACCTGTTATCGGGGTTCCGGTAAAATCTTCAAATAGTATTGATGGCTGGGATTCGGTTTTATCTATCCTGCAAATGCCTAACGGAGTCCCGGTGGCAACGGTAGCTTTAAATGCAGCTAAGAATGCCGGAATACTGGCGGCACAAATTTTGGCTACTTCTAATGATGAATTATCTGAAAAAATTACGTCGTATAAACAGGAGCTTCAAAAAGGGGTTGATGAGAAAGTTGCTGAGCTATTATCTGCTGGCTGGAATAATAGCTTTGATAAGTTGTAATATGAATACCGCCAAAATAAAACTTATCAAAAGTGCCAGCATTTCCTATTTTCCCTCCGGCTCCACCATTGAAATATTTGATGATGTTTTATATATCGTTGGGGATGATGCTTCTGAAATTCTTCTATTGGATAAAGATTATAACACGCTAAATAAATCTGAAGACAGACCGGAAATCAAACGAATTTCTAAGGATGAAAAAATTGATCTGGAAGCATCAACGATCATTCACAGGGAAGGCAAACCGTTTTTACTAATCGTTGGGTCAGGTTCAAAAGAAAACCGTGAAAAGTTAGTGATGTTGCCTTTACCCTATTCAAAAAATTCTCTTCCTGATACAATTGATAATTCAGCCTTTATAAAACAACTAAAAGAAACGGGAATTGATGAGGTGAATTTAGAAGGCGTAGCTTCTACAAAAGAAGCCATTATTTTTGCTAATCGTGCAAACATAAAAAATCCCATCAACCATTTAATTTTTACCGCTTCATCTTTTCCCGATACTGCGGCTTCTTCATCAGCTATCATTAGAAAACTTATACTCCCAAATAACAAAACCATCGCCGGAATTTCGGGGCTTGCATACGATGCCGGTAATGATCTTCTCCTGTTTACTGCATCTACTGAAGCAACCGAAAGTACTTATGATGATGGAGAAATCGGAGATAGTTATATCGGTTATATCAAAAACATTTCAACACAAAATAAGGAAGAGATTGTACCGGACGGTTTTATCAATCTAAGCAAGTCAGACAAATCGTTTAAAGGCGAAAAGATTGAATCAGTTTGCATTGAAAGTGTAATCGGGAATAATTATGTCCTTCATCTCGTTTCTGATAATGATAAAGGCGCGACCCGGTTATTTAAAATAAATTTTGCCATTATGCGGGAATAGATGGTATTGTAAGCAAAGCAAATTGCTGCTCAAGGGTGAGTGAGGAATCATAAATAAGCTTTAACCAGTCCCCTCCATAAGTAGCATAAAATAATGAAAAATTATCAATCCTTTCCTGAAGGCTGTTGTTGGGAAACAACTCCTGTTTAAGTTTACTGATCTGCCTCTGTTCAGCTTCAAACTTTCTCTTCTCAGCTCTTAGCATTTTCTTTTCTAATGCATCAATCTTTTCTAAAGCTTTTGCCTGTAAAGCTTTTACATGTTCGTTTAACGATGTATCAATGCTATTTGTTACTTGTTCCAAATGAGCATAAAAAGTTTCCAGTTGCAATCTCTCGTCTGTTAACTCAAGCTGCTGACTACTTTCTCGTTTAACTATATCGTTTACCAGTGCTTCTGCCGGTTTAAAAAGATCTGTGATTGAAAGCGATAATTTTGTTACGCTGTTTTTTTGTGTTTCGTTAACTAACAGGAATGAATTGCGAACGATCAAAACAGGATAAGGAACGCCACATGCTTCAAAAACTTTTTTTAATTCAAGCCAATATGCTATCTCTCCACCCCCACCGATAAAAGTAATATTGGGTAAAATCATTTCCTGAAAAACACCTCGTAAAATTACATTTGCGCTAAATGTTTCAGGATGTTCCTCAACTTCAACCAGCATCTCCTCTTTACTCCTGGTTAACCTTAAACCTTCAACCTTAAACCTTTCACCTTCTTTTTCTATTCGTTCTCTTTTGTCTTCTGATAAATAGAATAAGTTAACTTCTCTCCCACTTGCCTGTGCTTTGTAATGCTCGCTTAATTGCCCACATGCTTCTTCAACCAATGGATGAGAGAACTGTTCTTGCAATTCCCTTTTTATAATATGATTGAACGGTCTCTTTAATTCTGGATTGTCAGGAATTAATACAAGCAATCCAAACTCTTTAAACAGATCGTTAACTAATATTAATGTTGCCTGCTGAATTGTTGTGCCTTCTTTATATGCTGTTCTTAAAAGATCAATCAGTTCCTTTCCATATTGCAAAACTTCTAACTCACCTGCCATTCTATCT
>MWYU01000644.1 GCA_002050375.1 Chitinophagales bacterium 62-2 | reverse complement strand
TGAAGTGAATGGAAAATAAAAACCACACATATATGTGATTGCAATCGGAAATTATAGTTACGATCTTGTTAACGTATTGGGGGATACAAAAAGAGGGCTCGCAGCAATTGCTGCGGGCTTTTTTTATGTGGTCACCACTTGCAGTCTGTGGAGTTGAACCGTCTTCAATATGGATTGTAGTACAAATTCGGTTTTCACATTTATCAGAAGTTCTTATTTGTAAACAAACGGTATAAATTCCAGGGCGTGCATATTCTTTCGCCGGGTTTATTTCATTTCCGCCAAGTTGAGTACCATCGCCAAAATCCCATTTTCGCTCTATAACGGTTGAATTCGAATTTGCAACACTGTTACCGCTGTTGAACCTGATTTTTTTTGTTGATAGGTTCTCATAAGAAAATTTAGCAGCGCATTGATTAACCGGTGAAGTTGCAGCAACTATAACAACGGATTTACATTGCTTGCTTTCGCAACCTGCACTCGTTTTAATAGTAAGGCAAACTTCGTATGTTCCCTGATTTGAATATTCGTGGCTTGGGTCTTTTATATTGCCTTCTAAAACCTTTCCATCTCCAAATTGCCATCTTCGACTAATAATATCTCCGGGACTGCTTTGCGAATTAATGCTATTTAACTTGACTGTTTTGCCGGAAGAAACTAATGAAAAATCTGCTTTGCAAGTAGCAACTGGTGCAGTTACCTCAACCATTTTGCATACCGTTTTTTCACAGCCGGAGGCAGTATTAATTGTAAGGCAAACCTCGTACTTACCCGCATGTTCGTAACCATGAGCAGGACTTACTTCATTTCCTTCTAAAATTTTTCCATCCCCGAACTTCCATCTCCTTTTAATAATTTTATCGCTGGCTGAAACGGCATGAGATGCTGAACTGTTGAGTCTGATTGAAAAAGGGCCGCTGATTTGTTCAAAAGAAAATGCAGCTTCGCAATTTGTTGGAGCAGCTACCTGAATCTTTTTGCAAACAGTTTTTTCACATCCTGCGGCAGTATTGATTGTAAGACAGACTTCATAATTACCTGCGTGTTGGTAAATATGAGCAGCGCTTACTTCATTTCCTTCTAAAATTTTGCCATCTCCAAACTTCCATCTTCTTTTAATAATTTTATCGCTGGCTGAAACGCCATGAGATGATGAGCTGCTGAGTCTGATTGATAAAGAGCCGCTGATTTGTTCAAAAGAAAAAACCGCTTCGCAATTTTCGGGTGCAACTACTTCAACCATTTTGCACACGGTTTTTTCGCAGCCAGCAGCAGTAGTAATTGTTAGGCAAACTTCATATTTACCGGCATGTTCGTAAACATGAGCAGGGCTTACCTCATTGCCTTCTAAAATTTTACCATCACCAAATTTCCATCTTCTTTTAATAATTTTATCGCTGGCTGAAACGCCATGGGATGCTGAGCTGTTGAGTCTGATTGATAAAGGGCCACTTATTTGTTCAAATGAAAATGCAACTTCGCAATTCGTTGGAGGATTAGTAATAGTATTGCAAACGGGAAAATTAAGTTCAACAATTTTTGAGGAAGGAACAGTTTCAATCAAAGTGAGCATTTGTCCATTACAGTCTTCAACAGATACCTGAACTTTTGTTATATCAGCATTACTGCATTCGAGTGTGTCAGCGTAAACTCCGGTTGAATTAGTTATTTTTTCATGTGCGACAGAACATTGAGTTGTTCCTGTATAGGTCGCTACCGATATTTTTACTTTTTTGTTAGCTATAGGTAAGCCGGTACTTGAAGACTTAATTTGTCCCTTTACAATTACACGGTTTGCCTTTAATTCGGCAGACAAAAACAACAAAATAAATATCAGGAAGGGTGGGTAGAAACGTGGCATGGCAAAGAGGGTTGTACTATTAAAGATATAATACATTTATCTTATGCTGCCTGAGAAGAAATTACCTTACCATCGCCTGTTCATCTTTTTTGTCATCTATCATTCTCATTTGTTTTGCATCCTGCAAAAACTCTGAAGCAAATATAAACTCGTTCAGTTTTTCATCTTTACTATAAATGATCTCTTTGTTATTGCCTTCCCATTGTTTAAGACCCTGGTACATGTAAAAAATATGTTCTCCAATTTCCATTACACTGTTCATATCGTGTGTTACTACAACGGTTGTAATGTTGAACTCCTTAGTAAGATCGCTAATCAATCTATCAATTACTAAAGAGGTTTGAGGGTCGAGGCCGGAGTTTGGCTCATCACAAAAAAGGTACTGTGGATTTAATACAATAGAACGGGCAATGCCAACTCTTTTTTTCATACCACCGCTTATTTCGGAAGGAAATTTTCTGTTAGCTCCCTGTAGATTTACCCGCGCCAGCACCTCGTCAACTTTCTTCAT
Source organism: Chitinophagales bacterium 62-2 (assembly GCA_002050375.1). Classification (GTDB taxonomy): domain Bacteria; phylum Bacteroidota; class Bacteroidia; order Chitinophagales; family Chitinophagaceae; genus Segetibacter. The sequence continues at coordinate 9,894 of MWYU01000644.1, read as the reverse complement.
TTTTTCACCGTGACTAAGAGTGGTAAACATATCGAGCGGAAACTTTATGTTTTTCTCAACTGTCATACTATCAAACAATGCAGAACCCTGAAACAGCATACCTATTTGCTGCCTGAGAGATTTTTTTTCATCAACCGAAAGGGCACTCATAGTCTTACCATCGTAAATAATATTTCCCTGGTCGGGAGTAAATAATCCAACCATGCATTTCAACAAAACAGTTTTGCCACTGCCGCTTGATCCGATAATTAAATTGCACTTTCCGGTGTCCATTACCAGGCTAACATCATGCAGAATAGTTTTATCTCCAAAACTTTTCTTTACATTTTTAACTTCAATCATAATAAATATTTATAGCAACAAGGCTGCAAGTGCATAATCGCAAATAAGAATCAATATACAGCTTACAACTACCGATGTTGTACTTGACCGTCCTATTTCTAATGCACCGCCCGTAACAAAGTAACCGTAGTAAGCAGGAACGCTGCTTATAACAAATGCAAACGTATAAGCTTTGGTAAGTGCAAAAAATACATTGAAAGGAGAGAAATTCTGCCTTAATCCAATATCAAAAATATCTGAAGATACAATTCCGGAAAGATCGGCAGCCGTTCTTCCACCCCAAATGCCCAGCGCCGCCGATAAAGTAATAAGACATGGTATCATGAGTAAGGCGGCAATAATTTTTGGTAAAATTAGATAAGCTTTGGTATTAATGCCCATTATCTCCAAAGCATCAATTTGCTCACTCACACGCATATTTCCCAATTCGCTGGCTATTTTACTGCCAATTACACCTGCCAGTACAATACTAACAACTGTTGGCGACAGCTCTAATATAATACTGTCTCGTACAATAACTGCAATTGTTTCTTTTGTTACTAAAGGGCTTACTAACTGATAAGCAGTTTGTACTGTAGTAACAGCGCCGAGAAACAAAGAAATGATTACAACAATAGGCAAAGAGCCGATGCCAAATTCTACACATTGGTGCATAAGTTCCTTCCAGTAAATTTTGGTGTTTTCGGGACGTGTGAACATGCCTTTCAGCATAAGTATGTATTCCCCGAATTTTGTAAAAAATCTCATGTATAGCTATATGCTTTAAAAATTATTATTGTTTTCTTTTGCGGTTCCACCATCTTGTTTTTTTAATTTCCTCCCCGGTATCCGTACGTGTTTTTAGCTGGGCGTCTACTACAGCAATTAAAGTAACGTTCACTATACTTCGTACACTGCTGCCTAATTGCAAAACATGTACAGGCTTTTTCAGTCCTAATAAAATCGGGCCAATTGCATCGGCTCCTCCTACTTCCTTAAGCAGGTTGTAGGCAATGTTGCCCGCTGCAAGGTTAGGGAAGATTAGGGTATTAACCTCTGCATCTGCCAGTTCGCTAAAAGGATAGTTTTCTTTTATAATATCCTTTTCGAAAGGCAGACTTGCCTGCATTTCTCCATCAACAATTAAATTTGGATTTCGTTCTTTTACAATTTGGGTAGCCCTTGCAACCAACTCTGCCTCCGGTGAATTGCTGCTTCCAAAATTTGAATAACTAAGCATCGCGATACGAGGGGTAAGGTTAAACTGGTTTACCTCTCTTGCCACCAGCAAAGTAATGTCGGCAAGTTCTTCAGCAGTAGGATTAAAGTTTACAGTGGTATCGGCAAGAAACAAAGGACCTTTTTTTGTGATCATCAGGTACATTCCGGCAATCTTTTTTACACCATCTTCTGTACCTATTGCTTGTAATGCCGGCCGTATGGTATCAGGATAATTTCTTGTTAACCCAGATATCATTGCATCGGCATCGCCTGTTTCAACCATCATGCAACCAAAATAGTTGCGGTCTTTCATTATCTTCTTGCTTTCGTAATAATTCAATCCTTTACGTTTTCTCTTCTCGTAAAAGAGTGAGCCGTAATGGTTTCTTTTTTCTTCGTTTTCATCGCTTCTTGAGTCAATAATGGGAAAGTCAGTAAGATCGATACTGTTGGCTGCCGCTATTGCTTTTATCTTTTTTTCATCGCCTAACAAAATAGGATAAGCAATTCCATCGTCGTATACAATCTGGGCGGCTTTTAGAATTTTTATATTATCTGCGTCGGCAAAAACAACGCGTTTAGGATTACTGCGAGCCTTACCGCTTATAACACGGAGCAACTGATTATCGAGACCCAGCCTTTTATTTAACTCGAGAATATAGCCGTTCCAATCTGTTACCGGCTTTTGCGCAACGCCGCTTTCAATCGCTGCTTTAGCAACCGCAGGAGCCACCGTACTAAGGAGGCGGGGATCTAATGGTTTTGGAATAATATATTCGGGCCCAAACACCATGTTCTTTTGGTTGTAAGCAAGGTTTACTATATCGGGCACTGCAGATTTTGTTAGGTCGGCAAGGGCTTTAACTGCAGCGAGTTTCATGGCCTCATTTATTTGTGTAGCCCTTACATCCAACGCACCTCTAAATATGTAGGGAAACCCTAAAACATTATTTACCTGGTTGGGAAAATCGGAGCGGCCTGTAGCCATAATAATATCTTTACGAACTGCCGTAGCTAAGTCGTACGAAATTTCAGGATCGGGATTTGCCATGGCGAAAACAATAGGATTTTTAGCCATGCTTTTTATCATATCCTGGGTAACTACGTTTCCTACACTTAAGCCCAAAAAAACATCGGCATCCTTCATTGCTTTATCCAGGGTCCAGTCTGTCCGTCTTACAGCAAATTTTCTTTTTTCTTCATCCAGGTCTGTACGTGCTTCATGCAGTACGCCATCTTTATCGAACATAATGAAGTTTTCGTAGCGTGCCCCCAGTGAAATATATAACCTTACGCATGCCATTGCTGCGGCGCCTGCGCCATTTACTACGAACTCTACTTTTTCAATCTTCTTACGTTGCAACTCCAGTGCATTCAACAGGGCTGCGCTGCTAATGATCGCAGTGCCATGCTGGTCGTCGTGCATTACGGGAATATGAAGTCTTTCGCGTAGTTTTTTTTCAATTTCAAAACATTCAGGGGCCTTAATATCTTCAAGGTTGATGCCGCCAAATGTAGGTTCAAGAGAGGCCACTATATCTACAAACTTCTGGGGGTCTGTTTCGTTTACTTCAATATCAAATACATCTATATCGGCAAATATTTTAAACAATACACCCTTACCTTCCATTACCGGCTTGCTTGCTTCGGGACCAATATCACCAAGACCCAAAACAGCCGTACCGTTGCTAATTACTGCTACAAGATTGCCCTTTGCAGTATATTTATAAACATCCTCTTTATTGATTGCAATTTCTTTGCATGGTTCGGCTACACCAGGGCTGTAAGCCAATGAGAGATCACGTTGTGTTTTGGCTTCTTTAGTAGGTACAACTTCTATTTTTCCCGGCCTGTCCCGCGAGTGATAATCCAAAGCCTGTTCTCTTCTTAACTCTTTTTGCATAGTATCAATAAGGCTGCAAAATACAACAATTCAATTGGGAATGGGCAGGGGACAAGAAAGTCAGTGCAGCAGCCTTTTGCAAACATTTCTTATAATTTAAGTATTTTTAAAGTGTGAAAACTCTACATTAAACATACCCGACAATGTAGAAATAGATACGCGGGAAGCAGCTATGCTTTTAGCTGCAAGGCTCTATGAGCAGGGAAAACTGTCTCTGGGACAAGCAGCTGAATCAGCCGGTTATAGTAAGCGGACTTTTATGAAGCTTTTGGGTAATCACAACGTTTCACTTTTCAATTATAATGAAGAGGAATTGGAAAATGACATTCGCAATGCCAGCCACTATCATCTCTAACACTGCCTAAAGCCCTTATCCAGAAATTATACCACCACTTTTTACTCTCTCCTCAAATCAATACCTGTAACTGTCGCAATCTCCTCTAAAGAAGCAATAACCTCTTTATTTACGGGAATACCTTCTTTCATTCTTATTTGATAAGCTTCCCTTTCCGGGTCTCCCGGGATAAGTACTTTTTCTTTGCCTGGTTGTGGCTTTGTACTTCTCATCGTATGTATCCACTCATCAATATTCCTTTTAAATTCTTCTTTATCACGAAAACCTTCAATATCCCATGCTCCAAAAAAATGACCTATTCCTTTGCCAACCTGCTTATTTGAAGGACCAAAATGTATTGCAAAAGGAACAGCGAAAGGCCCCCAGTTAGCGCCGCTTAAGACTGCAGTAAGAATATCGACCATGCTTGCAAGGCAGTAACCTTTATGACCACTTCCATCTTTATCTCCACCGAGAGGTAATAAAGCTCCCCCTTCTATCATTTCAGCAGGGTCATTTGTTGAATAACCATCTTTATCAATACACCACCCTTCAGGTATCATCTCTCCTTTTCTCCTGGCAATTTCAACCTTGCCGTAAGAAACTGCACTCGAAGCAAAATCGATTAGAACAGGTGGTTCTCTTAATCCCGGAAAAGCAATTGCAATAGGATTAGTACCGAGCATTTTCTCCGCACCATTAAAAGGCACAACACCTGCAGTAGTATTGGTCATCGAAAGGCCTATAAGATCTTCTTTTAAAGCCATAACAGGATAATAACCGGCAGCCCCGTAATGATTGGTATTACATACGCCGATCCATCCTGAACCATGCTCTTTAGCCTTTTGCATAGCAAGCTCCATACATTTTGGGCCTACTACCAACCCTAAACCATTATCTCCATCTATAGTTGCCACACTTCCTTTTGCCCGTACAACTGAAATGGTTGGTTTAGGATTTATTCTCCCGGCTTTTAGCAGGTCGCAATACGTTTTTAATCTTGCAATACCATGAGAGTCTATCCCATGTTCATCACTATATGCTAATACATCTGCAGCCAATACTGCATCTTCATGAGGCACATTAAAGTGTTCAAAAACTGCAGTAGTGAATTGTCGCAAACTTTCTGCAGTAAATATTATAGTTTGAATATCCGGGGCAGGCATTTGGTTAAGCTTTATTTATTATAAAACTAAAACAGATTTATAAATCAGGTCAGTTTAAATGGGCAAGACGTATCATGTGCAGGGCTTATAAATATTAAAACCTCTTTTATGTATTGCAGGGCTCGCAAGGCAAAAAAGGAATAAAATATTTTTGAATACAATAAAAGCTACTACATTCAATAACTCTCAACAAAGTGTATGTCTTATTCCATTTCCGCTTTAGGAGATTCGGCTTTAACTGTTGATTTTGGAAATATTATTTCCTTAGAAATAAACACGAAAGTATTGCTACTTGTCAAGGCAATAGAAAGAGCCGGTTTGATAGCAATAAAAGATATTGTTCCTGCTTATAGTTCAGTAACTATTCATTATGATGTTATAATGCTATTAAGACAGCATAAGAATAAAAGTGCATTTACATTGATGTCAGAACAAATGGAAGCTTTACTGTCTCAACCGGTTAAAGCTGTTGCAGTAACGGGCAGAAGGGTACAGGTACCCGTTTGTTATTCACTTAGATATGGATGGGATTTACCTGATATAAGCGCACAAACAAGACTTTCAGTTGAGGAAATCATCCATCTTCACACCGAAAAAAAATATAAAGTTTACATGATTGGGTTTTTACCCGGCTTTGCATATATGGGAAATGTGGATGAAAGAATTGCAGTTCCGCGTAAATTGGAACCAAGGCTAAAAATAGAGGCAGGATGTGTAGGCATAGCGGGAAAGCAAACAGGCATTTACCCGCTTGCTTCTCCTGGTGGATGGCAGATTATTGGGAGAACTCCTGTTAAGCTTTTTGATAAAGAAAAAGAAGATACTGTATTTTTTAAGGCAGGGGATGAAGTAGCTTTTTATTCAATAACAGAGGATGAGTTTGACAATTATTAAGGCCGGAATTTTAGACAGCATACAAGACGAAGGCCGGTTCGGCTTTCAGGCATCCGGTATAAATCCAGGTGGTGCAATGGATGTTTTTTCTGCCCGGCTTGCGAATTGCCTCTTGGGTAAACCAATGAATGCCGCTGTAATAGAAATTCATTTTGCTGCACCTGTCGTCTCATTCAACGAAGTTGCGATCATCTGTATAACTGGCGCAAATTTTACTCCTGAAATCGGTGATAGAGAAATTCAAATAAATCAACCGGTAATAGTAAATAAAAATGCTGTTCTTCAATTTAAAAAAGTAAAACAGGGGGCACGGTGTTATTTGGCTGTCTTAAATAATTTTACATTGGCACCCTGGCTAAACAGTTACAGCACCAATTTAAAAGCAGCAGCAGGCGGTTTACATGGTGGCCAATTGGAAAGTGGTGACATCATTCCGTTTGAAAAGATAGATGCCTTAAACAATTATTTGAAGGAAGAAACTTCTATAGTTTTACCCTGGAAGGCTTATCCTGAAGATTTAACTGTACCCAATAAGCTTGAAGTTATAAAAGGAAGTGAATGGGATTGGCTGGATGAAAACAGTCAGCAAACTTTTTTAAACACCCCTTTTAAAATTACAAAAGTTGCTGACCGGATGGGTTACAGACTTTCAGGAAAAGGACTGCACTTAAAAGAGCAGAAGCAGTTAGTTTCCTCGGCAGTAAGTTTTGGTACTTTGCAATTATTGCCTTCGGGGCAGTTAATTCTGCTAATGGCCGACCACCAGACAACTGGAGGGTATCCGAGAGTTGCAAATGTCATTTCAGCACACTTACCCTTGTTGGCACAAAGCAGAACGAACGATGCAATTTCGTTTGCTATCACTGATATACAAACCGCAGAACAGAAGTTATTACAACAGTTTAATTATTTACAACAGGTACAGTATGCTGCCGGGTTTAAAATAGAAAAAATTTTACAATGATAAGTTGCGATATTAATTGCGATATGGGTGAAGGCATTGGAAATGACGAAGCAATCATGCCTTTTATTACTTCGGCAAACATTGCCTGCGGTTATCACGCGGGTGATGAAACTACTATGCAAAAAACTGTTGCTATCGCAAAAAAGGCTGGCGTAGCTATCGGTGCACACCCATCTTTTTTTGACAGGGAGAATTTTGGAAGAACGGAAATAAAAGACTTAGAGCCTCGACAAGTGTACGACCTGGTAAAGGCGCAATTGAAAATCATACAGAAGATAGTTGCAGAGGGTAACGCTCGTCTTCATCATGTAAAACCTCATGGAGCTTTATACAACATGGCTGCACGAGACCCTGCTTTGTCTATGGCAATTGCCCATGCTATATATGATTTCGATAAGACACTTGTGTTATTTGGCCTTAGCGGAAGTTACCTGATTTCCGAAGCAAAAGGCACCGGTATAAAAACAGCAAGCGAAGTGTTTGCAGACCGGACTTATCAGGATGATGGAAGCCTTACACCAAGAACAAGACCAAATGCAATAATTGAAGATGAAGAACAATCTATCGGACAGGTTATTCAAATGATAAAACATGGGAAGGTTACTTCAACATCAGGAAAGGAATTGCCAATAGTAGCAGAAACTATTTGCCTGCACGGTGACGGTAAAAATGCCGCAGCTTTTGCAAAAGCGATTTATAAAAAACTGAAGGATGAAAATATAGACATCAGAGCAGTGTAAACTTTAATAAGCGGGCCTGGTAAAATTAAACCCTCATGAAAAAAAATTCTGCAATTCTTGGAGCTGCTTTTTTAATGGCAACCTCTGCAATTGGTCCGGGTTTTTTAACGCAAACCGCAAAGTTTACTTCTGACCTTTCAACCAGCTTTGGTTTTGTCATCCTCATTTCATTATTACTCGATATCGGCGCGCAGGTGAACATCTGGAGGATAGTTGCTGTGAGCAATGCACGTGCACAGGATATTGCTAATAAAGTATTACCAGGTTTAGGAGTAATATTAGCGGCATTAATTGCGTTTGGCGGACTGGTATTTAATATTGGTAACATAGCTGGTTGTGGCCTTGGCCTTAATGCGCTTGCCAATATAAATATCTACACAGGCGCCATCATTAGTTGCTTTGCAGCGTTAGGTATCTTCTGGTATAAAGAAGCGGGCACGCTGATGGACTCGTTTACAAAAGTGTTGGGGCTTTTAATGATAGCGCTTACTGTGTACATCGCTTTTGTAAGTAAGCCGCCGGTTGCCGAAGCCCTCTATCGTACAGTGTGGCCTGAAAAAATTGACATGCTTAAAATAATTACGTTAGTGGGAGGCACGGTAGGCGGATATATTTCTTTTGCCGGCGCTCATCGTTTATTAGATGCAGGCATTTCAGGCGAGGTGGCATTACCACAGGTTACACGAAGCTCAGTAACGGGTATCCTCATTACAACAGTTATGAGGTATGTATTGTTCCTTGCTGCACTTGGAGTGGTATGGCATGCAGGAAAACTAAATAGTAATAATCCGGCGGGTTCAGTTTTTCAGATTGCAGCCGGTGATCTTGGCTATAAGTTTTTTGGTTTTGTTATGTGGTGTGCAGCCATTACTTCTGTAGTGGGCGCTTCATATACTTCAGTCTCTTTTTTCAAAACATTACATCCCGTAATAAATAAAAATCAAAGGGTAATAATTTCGTTGTTCATAATAGCTTCAACCCTCATTTTTCTTGGCGCCGGTAATCCTGTAGCCTTACTAATTGTTGCCGGTGGTCTAAATGGTTTAATACTTCCGGTTGCCCTTGCTGTGATTTTAATCGCCTCAGTTAAAACTAAAATTGTAGGCAACTATAAGCACCCGGTATGGTTACAAATTTTCGGATGGATAATAGTAATTGCAATGGTTTATATGGGAGCTGCAGGAATTGTACAAAGTTTTAAAGGATGAAAAAAATATTAATTATCATGTTGCATCCCACGAATAAAAATATTTTAAACGGGTTATATGAGAATTGCTGCATTAATGATATTGCTGTTTAAATGTCGTTCCTCCTAATTATCTAATCTATTTTATTCGAAAAATAGGAACGACGAACCTATTAGTTTCAATCCGATAGTTCAATCCACACCGGCCCATGATCGCTTGATTTTTCCCATCCACGTACATTACGGTCAACACCAGCAGCAATGAGGCGGCTGCTAAGGTGCGGACTAAGCAGGAAATGATCAATACGTAACCCCGCATTGCGTTCATAAGCATTACGGAAATAATCCCAAAACGTATAAATGATTTCATCAGGATAAAGTTTTCGTATTGCGTCCGTCCATCCCTGGTCTACAAGTGTTTTAAAGGCCAAGCGAACTTCTTGCCGGAAAAGGGCATCATTTACCCAACGCTCGGGCTTGTAAACATCTATTTCGGTGGGCATCACATTATAGTCTCCGGCCAACACCACCGGCTTATCAGAGGCAAGAAGGCTGGCTGCATGGGCAGTGAACCTTTCAAACCAGCGCAGCTTGTAGTCGAACTTAGGGCCGGGAGCAGGGTTGCCATTTGGCAAATAGAGGCAACCAACAGAAATGCCATTGATCGTAGCTTCTAAATACCGGCTCTGAAGATCCTCCGGATCACCCGGAAGTTCCCGCTGTACCTCAGCAGGTTGTGCATTTCTTGCTAAGATTGCAACACCATTCCAACTCTTTTGTCCGTGCCATATCGCATTATATCCCGCATCTTGTATAGCTTTCTCCGGAAATTTTTCCTGGGGTGCTTTTAGCTCTTGTAGGCAAACAACATCCGGCGCTGTTTCATTGAGCCACCTTAGCAGTACAGGCAGGCGTCCATTGATCCCATTAACATTATAGGTTGCTATTTTCATATAAAAATTGATCAGATTTATTTGCTGATATTGATATACAAATTAAAGCCTTAATTAAATTAGTATGCGTATAATTGTATAGCCTGCATGTTGAAGTCTTATTGCCTTTGCCGTTGTTCTTCGCTTGCAAACATAATGAGCAGAGAACGAAAACTTGATTGCCTGACGACTATATTTTCAGAATTATTGATGAACACTACTCTGGTGAAATG